>JAIQEX010000028.1 GCA_020073615.1 Terriglobia bacterium | reverse complement strand
ACGCACGAGACCGGCTGGAGCGTCGGGGACGGTGAGCGCTCTCGGGATTGTTGGCAGGCGAAAGCGCCTGCCCCACCAGTATGGGATAATTTCGCATGTGAAACGCCGTACATTTTCCCTCCTGCCTGGCGTCCTGCTGCTGACCGTGGCGGCGCAGGCCGCGCCGCCGCTGCGCGTTCTGTTCATCGGCAACAGCTACACGTACTTCAACAACCTGCCCGAGATCTTCGCCGGCCTGGCGATGGCCGGCCAGCCGGCGCTTCGCGTGGAGGCCGCGGCGATTACCGTGGGCGGCTCTACTCTCGCGCAACATCGGCAGCGCGGCGAGGCCCAGAAGGCGATCCGCGAAGGCCATTGGGACTACGTGGTGCTGCAGGAGCAGAGCGCGCTCGGGACCCCGTTGCTGGTGAATGGCGCGTCCCAACCCACCGATCCGGCGGGCTTCTGGCAATCGGTCCGCGACTTCGACCGCGAGATCAAAGCCGCGGGAGCGAAGACGGTGCTGTATCACACGTGGGCGGTGCGCGCCGCGCCGGAGTCGCAGCCGATGCTCGATTATGCGTACCTCAAGATCGCGAGCGAACTGGGTGCGATCGACGTACCGGCCGGCCCGGCGTGGCAGGAGTCCATGCACGGCACGCCGGCCGTTGGCGTGAATCTGTACTACGTGGACGGCGCGCATCCCAGCCAGGCCGGTTCCTACCTGGCGGCCTGCGAGTTTTACGCGACGCTGTTCGGAAAGTCGCCGGTGGGCCTGCCGGCCACAGTGAGCGGGACTCTGGTGACGCGTGCAGGGCGGCCGCGTCCGGGCGAAACCGGCAAGCTGGTGAGCCTCACGGCGGAGCGCGCGGCCTGGCTGCAGAAGGCCGCGTGGCGTGTTCACGAGATGGTGAAGGCGGGAGCTTACGCCGATCTGAAGCCGCCCGATCCGCCGGAACTGCCGGCACCGGCCGCGGGACGCGCGATCGACCCCGCGGAATTGGAAGGGACCTTTAGCGGCAATCTGATCCTCTGGGCATCGCCGGCGCGCATGGAGCTGCGGCTGGCGCGGGATGCGCAGCACGCCTGGAGCGGGAGAGTGAAGATCACGTTCGGCGGCACGATGCCGGATATCGACACCGCCCTATCGCAGGTGGAGGTGACGAAGGACGGCTTTCGCTTCGCCGGCGGCACGGTGACGTTTCGCGGCGTGGCGACCGATTCGGGAGTCGGTGGAGTCGCCGAGATCCGCGGCCGCGATGAGCGATTGACCGCCACCGGGTCGTGGGATCTACGCAGGCTCTGACCGGTACTTGTAGTACGATACGGACAGGAGCAAGTTCTGACCAAGGCAGACCCGAAAGAAGTTCCCGAGATCGCGACCAACATCCCTTCCTGGCTCGTTGCCGTGCGCGCCGCCGAATCCAAAAAGGCCACCGATATCAAGGTGCTCGACCTGACCGGCATCACCTCCTTTGCCGATTTCTTCGTGATCGCCACCGGCGCCAACCAGCGCCAGGTTCAAGCCATCAGCGACGAGGTGGGCATGCAGTTGAAACAGCAGGCCGGCGAGTTGCCCCTCAGCATCGAAGGCTACACCCAAGCCGAATGGGTGCTGGCCGATTATGGCGATCTGCTGATCCACATTTTTTCGCCCAAAGCCCGCGAGTATTACGGCCTCGAGCGCTTGTGGCGCAGCGCGCGGACGGTCGAGATCCCGCCCGGGTGAAAATCTACCTGTACTTTATCGGCAAGCCGAAAGACCCTCACGCCAATGGCCTGGCGGAGGATTTCCTGGGCCGCGCCGGCCGCTACTGCCCCTGCGCCATGCGCGAGATCCGGCCGGAGCGCACCGATCTGTGGGCCAAACATCCGGCCGCGCGCAAGATTTTCCTCGATCCCGCGGGCCGCCCGCTCGATTCGGCCGTCTTCACCGGCCTCATCGCGCAGGCCGAAATGGCCGGGCGCGACCAGGTGTTCCTCGTCGGGGGCCACGACGGGCTGCCGCCCGGCTGGAGGGCGCGCGCCGATCTGCTGCTCTCCCTTTCCGCCATGACGTTTCCTCACGAACTGGCGCGCGCCATGCTGGCCGAACAGATCTACCGGGCGCTGGCGACCTTGCGGGGCCATCCCTACCCGCGCTAACGTAGATCATTGCATGTCTTGGTTTAAGCGGGACAAACCTGCCGGCGACAAGCTCCCTAAGCTCGAAAACGGCGAGCGCCGGGTGCGCACCGAGGGTCTGTGGCAGAAGTGCGAAGGCTGCCGCCAGATCATCTGGAAGAAGGAACTCGAGGCCAACTTCAACGTGTGCCCCAAGTGCGGCATACACACCCGCATCGACGCCGTCACCCGGCTCAAGCTGCTGCTCGATGGGGGCGAATATGAGCAGTTCGACGCCGATTTGAGCTCGTCGGACCCGCTGGGCTTCGTCGATAGCAAGCCCTATCACGAGCGCCTCAAGGGCATGCAGCAGGCCACCAACCTTTCCGACGCCATGATCTCCGCCGCCGGCCGGCTGGAGGGCCGCCCCATACAGATCTGCTCCATGGAGGTGCGCTTCATCGGCGGCAGCATGGGCTCGGTGGTGGGCGAGAAGATCGCTCGATCCATCGAGCGCGCAATGCAGCACCGCATGCCGCTGGTGATCGTCTCCGCTTCCGGCGGGGCACGCATGCAGGAGGGCGCCATCAGCCTCATGCAGATGGCCAAGATTTCCTCCGCGCTCATGCGCCTGGACGAGGCCCGGCTGCCCTTTATCAGCGTGCTCACCGATCCCACCACCGGTGGCGTCACCGCCAGCTACGCCATGCTGGGCGATTTGAATATCGCCGAGCCCGGCGCCCTGATCGGCTTCGCCGGACCGCGCGTCATCGAGCAGACCATCCGCCAGAAACTGCCCGAGGGTTTCCAGCGCAGCGAATTCCTGCTGAAACACGGCATGCTCGATGCCGTGGTCCCGCGCCTGGAACTGAAATCGTACATCGCCACGGCGCTCAAGTTTTTTGTGGCATAGCGGCGAGCCGCCTTCGCGCGTGCCCCAGGCAATGAACTACCCCGATTCCGTCCACTTCCTCTACGCGCTGGGCAACGAGGTCAAGACCGCCAGGTTCGGCCTCGAGCGCATACGCGCCGTGCTGGAGGCTCTCGACCGCCCGCAGGACCGGCTTCGCCTGGTCCACGTGGCCGGCACCAACGGCAAGGGCTCCACCTGCGCCATGGTGGAATCCGCCCTGCGCGCCGCGGGCCTGCGCACCGGCCTGTTCACCTCGCCGCACCTGGCCGAACCCACCGAGCGCATCCGCATCGGCGGCCGCCCCATTCCCGCGGCGCAATTCGCCGACGCCTTCAACCGCGTCCACGCCGTCGTCGAGCGCCTGCTGGCGGCGGGCGCCATCGATTTCCATACCACCTACTTCGAAACCGTCACCGCCATGGCGTTCCTGGTTTTCGCGGACGAGGGCACGGGCATAGGGGTGCTCGAAACGGGACTCGGGGGACGCCTCGACGCCACCAACGTGGTCCATCCCGAGTTGTGCGTCATCACGCCGGTGGATTTCGACCACGAAGCGCTTCTGGGCACAAGCCTGGAATCGATCGCCGCGGAAAAAGCGGGCATCCTGAAGCCCGCCGTACCGGCGGTGTTCGCCGCGCAGCGCCCGGAAGCCGCCCGCGTCCTCGAGGAACGCGCCCGCGCGCTCGCGGTCCCGGTCACCCACGCGGCGGACTGGAGCGTTCACGACTTGGAGTTGCACACCAACGGCAGCCGCTTCCGCCTCGCGGGCGAGTGCGAGCTGCGCATTGCCTGCCCGCTGGCCGGCGAGCACCAGGTGGGCAACGCGGTTACCGCCGCCGCCGCCCTGGCGCGTCTCGGCATGGCCGGCCGCGCCATCGAAGAGGGCATCGCCGCCACCCAATGGCCGGGCCGCCTGGAGCGGGTTTCCGAACATCCGGAGATCATCCTCGACGGCGCCCACAACCCCGCCGGGGCCCGCGCCCTGGCGGCCTATATCGACCGTTTCTATGCGCGCCGCCCGGTCGACCTGATCTATGGCGCCATGCGCGACAAGGCCATCGCCGAGATCAGCGGCATCCTGTTCCCGCGCGCCCGCCAAGTGATCGTGACGGCCCCCCGGCAAGCCCGCGCGCTGGCGCCGGAAACCCTGCGCGACATCATCGACCATCCCGGACTGCGCACCGCTCCCACGCTAGCCGATGCACTGGCAATGGTGCGCGACGCGCCGCCCGAAGACGCCATCTTCGTCACCGGCTCGCTGTTCCTGGTGGCCGAAGCGCGCGCCCTGCTGGTGAAGTAGACTGGTTTCATCGCTATGGATTTGGCAGCCGCCGCCGCCCGCCTCAGGAAATTCGAGGGCTCCGTTCCCCACATGTATCGCTGCACCGGCGGGGAGGTGACCGCGGCAGCGGTCGACGCGGGCGACTGGAACACCGCCGCCGCACAGCGTCACGGGCAAGGCATCGGCGAGCCGCGAAACCAGGAAACGGCGGCGTTGTTTCTGCAGGCGGGTTCTTAGGGCGCGCGCTCCGCCGCTATTTTCCGAGCTCCGTGACTTCCAGTGGGTTCCCGTCCAACTGGATCGCCTCCACCCGAGCCGTTTTTCCCTCCACCTTTACCGCCACGAAGTGCTCCGTGCTTGCAACCTTCCTGGTGATCCCCGGTGGCGGCTGGTTGACATCGTAGAGCGGCGCGCCCCCTCCGCCGGTGATGAAGTAGTGGACGCCATTGCTGAGGTAGTGCTGATAGTTGTGGTCGTGGCCGAAGAATCCGGCCGTGAGCTTATACTTCTCGAACAGGGGCATCAGCGCCGTCATCTGCGGATTATTGCCCTGCCGCCGCTCCACCGCGGTGATGGGCGGATGATGCGCGATCAGGAAGCGGAAATCGGCGCCCTGGCTCTTCTCGAGATCTTCTTCCAGCCAGCGCACCTGTTCTTTCCAGTACGTATCCCGCAATGCCGCGCTGCTCGAAACGTTCCCGATGTCACTGTTCAACACGATGAAGTGCGCGCTTCCCCAATCGAACGAGTAGTACGGCGTGGTGACTTCGAAGAAGTCGTAATACTGGCGGTCGTTGCGTTCGTGATTCCCCAGCGACGGGTAGAATGCCGCCTTGCGCAGCAGTTCGCGCTCGATCCCGAAGAACGTGGGCCAGAGGGCGGAATCGGCGCCGTTCTCCACCAGGTCCCCCGTATGCAGCACGAAATCCGGCGCGGCGTATTTCAGGATGGCATCGATCACCTTCCGGTGCACATCGTGCCGCGTGCGCGTGTCGCCGTACACTACGAACTGAAAGTTAGCGGGGCCTGCCGGAGGAGTCTTGAACGAGCCCTTGCCTTCATCCCTGCCCGCCGCGTCGTAATAATAGGTGGTCCCTGGCTTCAGCCCGGTGAACGAGACCTTTTCGGCACGCAGCGCCGGGTTGGTCTTGTCGGCCCGGCCGGGTTGCGTGCCGATGGATGTCTGGCTGCTTTCCACGACCCACACCACCGTCGCCGACCGCGGCCCGACATGGATCGCGTAGGGCCCGCCCACGAGTTTGTCCTCGGCATGAGCGAGCGGGCCGCACAGCAAAGCAAATGCGATCGGTAGGGCGATCTTCATGGCTCCCCTCAGAAGTCCAGGCGTATCGCAAACTCCACGCGGCGCGGCGTGCCCGTCCCCACCGCGCCGGTATTCAGAATCGACGGAACGGTCCCGAACGCGCTGGACGAGAGGTTCCCAGACGGGCTGGCGTAGATCGGATGGTTGAACAGGTTGAACGCTTCCGCCCGGAAATTCAATCCCAGGCGCTCATTTACGCGGAACCTCTTCTGCAGCGCGGAATCGATTTCGTAATAGCCCGGCCCGCGCGCGATGAACCGTCCCAGGTCTCCCCAAGTGCCCTTGGCGGGCAGCGCGAAGGCCGCCGGGTTGAACCAGTTCGTAATCGTCTGGTTCGCGGCGTAGATGGGCACGCCCGGAACCAGGTTCGGCCGCTGCGAACCGGTATTGCCGTCCGGAAGCTGGCTGGCGCTGCGTTTGATGGTGATGTTCACGGGCCGTCCCGTGCTGGCCGTCGCCAGGCCCGAGAGTTCCCAGCCGCCGATCAGCTTCGACAGAAATCCCTGCCCGCCGCGCCCGAAGGGAAGCTGGTAAATCGCGTTCGAGGTCATGGTGTGCCGGATGTCGAAGGGCGCGTCGCTGCGGTCGCACGCGCGGCACGACATGTTCTGGAAGGTTACGCTCTCGCCCGACCCGATGGAGCCGTCGGTGATCCCGTGCGACCACATATATTGCGTCTGCCACATCAAGCCGTGGATGAACCGGCGCTGCAACGAGACCTGCAGCGCGTTGAAGCTGTTGTTGCTGTCGTTGGTCTTCAGGCCAAACTGCGAAAACCCGGCGAGCGGCCGCTTGCCCGTGGCCGGGTCGATCAGGTTGATCTGATACCTGGTGAACAGGTGGTGGCCCGCGCTGCCTACGTAAGCGACCTGGCCCGTGAAACTGGCCGGCAATTGCTGCTCGAGCGCCAGGCTCCAGTTGTCGTACGACAGGTCCTTGCGATGGCGGTCGATCGCCTTCGGGCTGAAGAGCGCGAACTGCGGACTCACAAAGGGGTCGACCGGGTAGGAGAGATTGGGTACGTCGGTCGAGGCGATGTTGTAGCGCGGCACGGCGCTCTCCAGGGGATCGCTGAAATCGTCGTTCTGGTTGCCGCCGTAGTAAATTCCGAATCCGGTCCGCAACACGGTCTTGCCCTGGAACGCCGCCGGGGCCCACGCCAGTCCCACGCGCGGGCCGAAGTTTTTGGTGTTGGGCGCATAAAACGGCGTGCCCGTGGGGCAGAAGCCGCCGCACCCTGCAATATCCACCACCGCCGCGCGATTCAGAATCTCGTGCGCCACGCTGTAGTATTCGTAGCGCAGGCCGAGGTTCACCGTGAGCTGCGGCGTCAGCTTCAGGTCGTCCTGCGCGTAGCCCATGGCGAAGGTCCGCCGGTCGCCGCGGATGCCCTCGCCCTCCAGCACGGTGACGCTATCGGGCGCGTTGTGAACGTAATCGTCCAGCGTGGCGAAATCCATGCTGGAGGAGCGGATCGCGTTCCCCGAGTTGTTCAAGCGAATGCGCCGGATGTCCACGCCGAACTTGAAGGTGTTCCGCCCGCGAATCAGCGTGAGGTTGTCGATGTAGGAGAACGTGGTGCCGATCTCCTCGTCCAGAGTGTTGGAGCTCAGCCCGTCGAAGTTGGGACTCGACACCGAGACCGGCGACGTGCCGTAGGTCCAGTTGCGATAGTCGGCGCGGTTCAACCCGAATTTCGTCTCATTGACGGTCGTGGGCGAAAAGATATGCTGGAACTGCAGCGCCAGGTTCTGCGGGATATGCGGAATGACGTTGCGCGTGCCGAGTGCGTCCTGGGGATTGTCGATATAGGCGTTGTCGATGTTGTAGCGTACGTACGCCGTGGATTTGTCCGAGAAGCGATAGTCGAACCGGAACATGCCCGAATCCTCGCGCGTGGTGTTCTTGGCCTCCACAATAATCTTGTCCGTATCGGCGTCCACCGGCGTCTGCCCCACCGGATACGCCTGAAGCACCGGCCGCAACACGGGCGACGCCGCGATCGCCTGCGACCGGAACGCCGCGCTCGGCACAAATCCGATCACCGTGTTGGTCAGTTCCTGCCGCAGCCCTTCGTAATTGGCGAAGAAGAACGCCTTGTCCCTGATCACCGGCCCGCCGATCTGCGCGCCAAACTGGTTGTACCGGAACGGGGGAATCTCCGCGGGGTCGAAGGGCGAGCGGGAATCGAGCGCGTTGTTGCGCAGGTACTCGAAGGCCGTGCCGCGGTAGCTGTTGGTGCCGGTTTTCGACACGACGTTGACCTGCGCGCCGCCGGCGGCTCCGGTTTCCGCGGTGTACACGGCGGAGCTGACGCGGAACTCGGCGATGGAGTCCAGCGACACGTTCAGCCGCGTGTCGGCCTTTTGGGTCTGCTCCTGCACGCCGCTGGTGTCGATGCCGTCGAAGGTGAAGTTGCTGTCGTCGAGCGAGTGCCCGTTGAAACGGATGCTCCTCTGCGCGCCGTCGCCGGTGTTGATCGCGCCCGGCGCCAGCGTCATCAGCGTGGCCCAGTTGCGGCCGTCTACGGGAATTTCGCGGATCTGCGGGGCCTCCACCACCCCGCCGAGTTCCGCGTTGGTCCGGTTTAATGCGTCCACCGCCGCCGTCACTTCCACCGCGTCGCTGGTGGCTCCGATCTCCAGCCGCGCGTCCAGTGTTCGATTCTGCCCGAACAGGACATCCACCTTCTGGATGGTGAACGGTTTGAACCCCGGCTTGGCGATGCCCACCGTGTAGCTGCCCACCGGCAGCGAGGAAAACTCGTAAATGCCGTTCTGGTTGGAAACCGTTTGGCGGCGCAGTCCCGTATCGGCCGACCGCAGTTCCACCGCCGCGTCCGATACCAGGGCGCCCGAAGGATCGGTCACCGTTCCGTTGATCGAGGCGCGGTCCTGGGCCATCAGCGGAAGCGCCGAAATCAGGAGAAGAGACGTGAGTACCAGTCGTTGCAATGTACACCTCCCGTGGGATTCTTGAGTCTGAAGCCGACTCTACCCCACCGGCTGTTTCAACTGCGTGAAAACCGGGTAACAATTGAGCGACAGTTCCCGGCGCCCCGTTATCATTGGCTCGAAGCGAGGAGTTTCCTCCGGTCCCTCCTATTTTCCATCCCCCTGATCGCGCTCTCCACCATCTTGCTGGGCACCTGCTCGCTGATCGCTTCCTTCTTCGACCGCACGGGGAATGCCGCGCACCATGTGGCGCGCGTATGGGCGAAAACGCTGCTGGCGGCGAGTTTCATTCGCGTGCGCACCGAGGGGCTGGACCAGCTCGACCCGCGCGGCAGCTACGTCTTCGTCTGCAACCACGCCAGCCTCATGGGTATCCCCGCCATTCTTTCGCAGCTTCCGCACCAGTTCCGCTTCTTCGCCAAAAAAGGGCTCTTCAGCATCCCGTTTCTGGGCACGCACCTGCGCCATGCCGGACACCTGCCGGTGGACCGTTCGAGCGCGCGCGCTTCGCTGAAGACCATGAGCGAGGGCGCCCGCATCGTCGCCGAACGCGGCATTTCCGTGCTGCTGTTTCCGGAAGGGGGCCGCGCGCCGGAAGGGTTGCGCGCGTTCAAGGAAGGCGCGGCTTACATGGCCATCAAAGCGGGCGTCCCGGTGGTGCCCATGGCCATCGTGGGGATGCGCCAGTTGCTGCCCATGAAGTCCATCCATATTCGCAGCGGCAAGGCAGCGTTGCGCATCGGAGAGCCCATCGCCACGCACGGCCTGAAACTTTCCGGCCGCGTGGAGCTTACCGCGCGCCTGTATAGCGACATCTCGCGGCTGCTCGAAAACCGCTAATCCGAGCCGCCAGCGCCCACAAAGCTCTACCACCTGTCCAGTCCGCTTCGCCCAAGATTTTCCAAGAAATTTGCTTGCATTTCGGTATAGGCTTGGCAATAATAATCGCACCTGTAAGGAGATGTGCGCGCCACGAGGTTGGTCCCCGCTGGGGGCGAGGGCCAATTTACTCGGATACCGGGTAGGGGGTATCCAATCGTCAGTCTTTCTGATCCGCCCTGGATTTGGGTCCTCGACTATCCCCCAAGTGGCCAAACCATCCATCGGCTCCCGCGAGGAGCACGATGCCAAGAGAGGAGAGGTGTGTCTGTGGCAAACGAGTTTTCCAGACAAATGAAGTGCCTAAGAAGGCTTGTAGTTCTCGGGGCTGTCGTGGTGGCCGCCGGGGTTCCACTCACCGCCCAAACGGATCCGGGAGTCCGTGCCGGCGCGAGCGCCGGAGGCCCGATCAGCGGGCTGACGTCAGCGCAACTGGCGCTGTTCAACGCGGCGAAGGCGGCGTTCCAAGAGGTCGACTCGGTCACCGGAACGGAGCCTGGGGCGGCTGGCAAGGGCTTGGGACCGAGATTCAATATGAACAGTTGCGCCGGATGTCACGCTCAGCCGGCCGTGGGTGGCACCAGTCCCTTCACAAACCCGCAAATCGGCGTGGCGACGGAGTTCGGGGCTGTGAACACGGTTCCGTCCTTCATCAGCGCCACCGGACCTGTTCGGGAGGCGCGCTTCATCCGAAATCCGGATGGCACCCCGGACGGAGGCGTCCATGATCTGTTCTCGATCGCCCACCGTGGAGACGCCGATGGTTGCACCATCGCCCAGACCGATTTCGCTCCCCAGATCTCGGCCGGCAACGTGATCTTCCGTATCCCGACACCAGTATTCGGCGGGGGTCTGATTGAGGCGATCGCGGACAGCACCATCATCGCCAACCAGACTTCCAATGCCGCTGTGAAGCAGTCCCTGGGCATTTCCGGCCATCCGAACTTCTCCGGGAACGACGGCACCATCACGCGGTTCGGGTGGAAAGCCCAGAACAAATCGCTGCTGATCTTCGGGGGCGAAGCCTACAACGTCGAACAGGGCGTGACCAACGAGGCCTTTCCCGATCCGAGGGAGACGCAACCGGGCTGTGGACTGCTCGGCCACCCGGAGGACAACAGCCTTGCGGGAAACAGCGATGTGACCAATTTTGGACTATTCATGCGGATGCTGGCTCCGCCCACCCCTGCCCCGGCAACCGCGTCTACCAATAACGGCCGGAATCTGTTCAACCAGATCGGTTGCGCCCTCTGCCACACGCCAACTCTCCCGACGAATATCAATTCCATCGCCGCGCTATCGCAAACGTCCGCGAATCTTCTCTCGGATCTGCTCGTTCATAATATGGGTCCGGGGTTAGCAGACCAGGTGACCCAAGGCAATGCGACTGGCGACGAGTTTCGGACGGCGCCGCTGTGGGGGCTCGGACAGCGGATCTTCTTCCTGCACGACGGCCGGACCAGGGACTTGTTGGTTGCCATTCGCGCGCACGGCAGCAACGGCAACGCCCAATTTAGACCATCGGAAGCAAATGCGGTCATCAACACCTTCAACAACAGTCTGACCACAAGCCAGCGGCAGGACATCCTGAATTACCTCCGCTCGCTGTAGTGAATCTGCGGCAATGCCGGGGCGCAGGGGACTGTGCCCCGGCAAGAGCCCGAGCGATTCAACCGATGTTCCCCCCTCTCACCTCAGCACTCCATAGGAGTAATTTTAGAGTATGAAGTCTTATTATATGTATCTCGATCTTCGTCACCGGCTCGTTGTTCCTGGTGGCCGAAGCGCGCGCCCTGCTGCTGCGCTAGGCGGCTAAAGGTTCCCGCGCCGCTCCTGCTCGCGCTCGATGGCCTCGAACAGCGCTTTGAAATTGCCTTTGCCGAAACTGCGGCTGCCTTTGCGCTGGATCACTTCGTAAAACAGCGTCGGCCGGTCCTCCACCGGGCGCGTGAAGATCTGCAGCATGTAGCCTTCGTCGTCGCGGTCCACCAGGATGCCCAGCTCTCGCAGCTCCTCCAGGGGCTCGTCGATGGGCCCCACGCGCGCCAGCAGGTCGTCGTAGTACGTGTTGGGGACGCGCAGAAATTCCACGCCCTGCCGCCGCAGCAGCGAAACGCTGGCCACGATATCGCCCGTGGCCATGGCGATGTGCTGCACCCCGGGGCCGCCATAAAACTCCAGGTACTCCTCGATCTGCGATTTGCGCTTGCCCTTGGCGGGCTCGTTGATGGGGAACTTCACGCGCTCGTTGCCGTTGGACATCACCTTGGACATCAGGGCGGAATATTCGGTCGAGATGTCCTTGTCGTCGAAATGCTTGAACATGCGGAAGCCCATGGCGTCGCGGTAGAACTCCACCCACCGGTTCATCTCGCCCCACCCCACGTTGCCCACCATGTGGTCGATGTACTGCAAGCCCGCCGGGCGCGCCACGAGGTCCTCGCCTTCCACCGCCGTGTAGCCCGGCAGAAAGACGCCCGCGTAGTTACCCCGCTCGACGAAAGTGTGAATGGTATCGCCGTAGGCGGCAATGGAAGCCAGGCGCGCTTCGCCGCCCTCGTCGCGCAGCGTCTCGGGCGGGCGCACGCTGCGCGCGCCGCGCCTGGTCGTCTCGCGCCACGCCGCTTCCGCGTCGTCCACCCATAGGGCGATGTCGCGCACGCCGTCGCCGTGCAGGCGGATATGGTCGGCGATGGGGCCGTCGGGCGAAAGCGGCGTGGTCAACACCAGGCGGATCTTGTCCTGCACCAGCAGGTAGGACGCGCAGGCGCGCGTGCCCGTCTCCGGACCGCGATACGCCGCCAGGCGAAACCCGAATGCCGACCGGTAGTAGTGCGCCGCCTGGCGCGCGTTGCCCACGTAGAACTCCACGTAATCGGTGCCCTTGAGCGGAAGAAAATCCTGCTCAATCCGCGGGGGATGTTCCAATGCTTGCGGCATAACTCCTCCTCAGTGCCTCGACGCACCGGCGGTTGTCTTCGTCCGTGCCGGTGGAGATGCGGATCGCGTTCGGCAGGCCGAAAGCCTTCAGCGGCCTCACCACCACCCCTTGCGCCAGCAGTTCCTCGAAAATGCGGCCGGCGTCCTGCTCCGAGGGCAGCGCGATCATGATGAAGTTCGCCTCCGACGGCACCACCACCAGCCCCATCTCCGCCAGCCCTTCGCCCAGGTAACGCAGCCCGCGCGCGTTCAGCTCCAGCGTGCGATGCAGGAATTCCTTATCCGCCAGGGCCGCCACACCCGCCGCCTGCGCCGGTGTGGAAGGCTCGAAGGGCAGCTTCACCTTGAGCAGGTTGCGAATCAGCTCCTCGTGCGCGAAGCCGTAGCCGATGCGCGCCCCCGCCAGTCCGTAGGCCTTCGAAAAGGTGCGCAGCGTGATCACGTTGTCGTAGCGGTAATGCATGGAATCGGGGTACCGCGGGTTGTCCTTGGCGTACTCGAAGTAGGCTTCGTCCAGGATGATCAGCACGCGCTCGGGCACGTGCTTGTAGAACTCGTCGAACTGATGCCTGGTGAAAATCGTGCCCGTGGGGTTGTTGGGATTCGCCAGGTAAATGATCTTGGTATTGGCGTTGATCTCACGGGCCAGCGCCGCCAGATCGTAGTGCCAGTGGTCGTACGGCACGGTACGATACTTCACGCCGCGCGATCGCGCCAGCACCTGGAAACCGATGAACGCCGCCTCGGTGGTCAGCACTTCGTCCTCGTCGCACAGGAAGGCGCGGATGATGTTGCTCATGATGCCTTCCGAGCCGCTGCCCGCGATGACGTTCTCCACCTTGAGATCGAATTCGCGCGCCAGCACTTCGCGCAGATCGAGACCGCCGTTGGGATACAGGTTGAGCCCGGAGAGCGTGCGCGTCATGGCCGCGATGGCTTTGGGCGAAGCGCCCAGCGGGTTTTCGTTCGACGCCAGCTTGGCGATATGGGTCAAGCCATACTGGCGGCGGACCGATTCGATGGTGCGCCCGGCTTCATAGGGGCGCAGGGACTCAATGTATGGAGGTACGAGCGGCACCACTTCCATCTTAGAACGGTGCGGCCCGTTTCCGGCCGGTGACAAATTTCTTCGCCTTCATTTCCATCTTTCCATCGTCTTGCCCGCCAAAAGCGCCATCCGCCCGCAGCCGCCGTGCTACCGTGGAATCGTGAAAGAGGCTTTGCGCACCACCGCATCGCCCCGACAAGCTTTCTTGCTGGCCAGCAAACGTCGCAACTCAGGTGGTACTGAACTCCCCGGCGGCCTTTAAAGCCACGCGGCATGCACCTATATGGATGGTGTCGACGGGGGGACGGTTGGGATCGATCCCAGCACATCCTGTGGAGAGCGGAGAGCAGTGATTGCCGTCCCATCGGATCTCAGAGAGCCAAGCGTCGAATCGGCAACGATATGTCCGCCATCCAGCGGGCCTAGATCATCGAAGACGCGGCTCAAACCATTGGCGGCCGGACACGCCCGGCGACAAGTCCGCAGCCCCGGCCGCCGCGACGACCCCCTCTTACAGCCGCAGTGTCTCCAAACAGCCCGGCCCGCAGGGCCGCTCCTTCCCCCAGCCCCCGCTCCACCATCCCCTGCTTTCCTGGCCCCTGGCCCCCGGCCCCAGGCCCCTGTTTAATTAAGCCCGGCCCGCAGGGCCGCTCCTTCCCCCAGCCCCTAGCCCCCAGCCCCCGGCCCCTTTTCCCCCGCCCCCGTCTCCTCAAAACTGGAAATAGATAAACGGTATCGACGCGTCGATCACGCCGAACACCTCGATGCAGAAAAACATCAGGGCGAGGGCGCAGGCATAGGCCGGCGCGGGGGCCTTCATGATGCGCTCCGCCCATCCGCGCTTCTCTTCGCCGATGGCCAGGACGAGCGCCAGCAGCGCCAGGCCGATATGCCACGGCTCGAGCAGCAGGTGGCCGCGTGCGCCGCCGTACATCTGGCCGAGCACGTGGAGGCTCTCGGTGAGATTCGCGGCGCGGAAGAAGACCCAGCCCGTCTGCGCCAGGCCAAACGTCAGCAGGGCCCGCAGCGGGTACAGCCAGTCCCACTCCTCGCGATCCGGGCGCCCGCCGCGCAACATGCGCTCCACGCTCAGCAGCGCGCCGTGGTAGCCGCCCCAGATCATGAAATTCCAGCTTGCGCCGTGCCACAGGCCGCCCATCAGCATGGTGAGCATCAGGTTGCGGTACGTCATCCAGGAGCCGTGGCGGTTGCCCCCCAGCGGGATGTACAGATAATCGCGCAGCCAGGTGGAGAGCGAGATGTGCCAGCGGCGCCAGAAATCGGTGATGCTCGAAGCCAGGTACGGCCGGCGGAAGTTGATCGGAAAATGGAAGCCCAGCAGCTTCGCCATCCCGATAGCCATATCGGTGTAGCCCGAGAAATCGAAGTAGATCTGCAGCCCGAAGGCGCACACGCCCGACCACGCGGTCAGCATCCCCGGATTCGCGCCCACGTTGGCGAAATACGAGTTGGCCACCTTGGCAAACTGGTCGGCGAAGGCCATCTTCTTGGTGAGCCCGAGGGTCAGCAGAAACAGGCCGCGCGAAACATCCTCCGCCGAGGGCCGCTGCCAGCGGTACAGATCGTGGAAGAAATTCCGCGCGCGTACAATGGGCCCCGCCACCAATTGCGGGAAGAAGCAGATGTAGAGTGCGTAGTCGATGGGGCTGTGCACCGCCGGCTGCTCGCCCCGGTACACATCCACCACGTAGGACATGCTCTGAAACGTGTGGAAGCTGATGCCCAAAGGGAGCACGATGTCGAGGAAGAACGAGTTGACCGGCTTGCCCAGCAGGTGCGCCAGGTTGGCCGCCAGAAAATTGTAGTACTTGAAGAAGCCCAGAAAACCGAGGTTGGCGCACAGGCTGACAATGAGCACCGCGCGCTTTTTCGCGCCCGGCCGGAAGCGCTCCAGCCAGATGCCGGCCGTGTAGTCGATCGCCGTCAGGGTCAGCAGCAGCACGATGAACTTGTAGTTCCAGCTTCCGTAGAAGAAGTAGCTGGCCGCCAGCAGAAGGTACCGGCGCAGCGCGCGCGGGCACGCATAAAACAAAAGCAGCACGACGGCCAGAAAAACGAAGAACCCGGTGGTGTTAAAAAGCATGGGCCTCCCGCAGCAGGCGCGCGATCTCCCGCGCCAGCATGGGCGAAAACCGCGCAATCCCGGCGCGGTTGAGGTGGTCGCCGTCCTTGAACAGCGCCGGCTGTTCCAGCGGCTCGAATATGTGCTCGCCGGCCAGCAGCACGTTGGAGCGCGAAGCGAAATCGCGGATCGAATGGGTCGGCTTTTGTACCAGCCCCTCGGGACGCGCAATCGGCCCGCGCGGCAGGCGGACGAAAATCACCTTGGTGCGCGAGTTGCGGTACCGGTCGATCATCCGTCCGAACCACTCGCTGCGGAATTTGTACATGTGCCCGTCGGGCGGATCGTCCCGGCGCATCAGGTTGGCTTCCACCGTGCTGCGTACGTTTTCATCGGCCCCCGGCGGATATTGCACGGTCCAGTTCTTCCAGTCGATGGCCAGCCCCTCCACGGTCTTGTCGGTTTCGACGAAGCCGTAGGTCCACTCATCGTAAAACCGGCGGTAGACCTTCGCCTTGTGGATGCGCTCCTTGGGGTGCGTCAAAAAATCGTGGATATCGGTCTGCAGCACGATGCCCTTCAGCACGGCCCCGCGAAGTGCCTCCCACCTCAGGTGCCGGTCCGGAAACGAGAGCGCGAAGGGCACAACGTCCGCCCACGTCAGCCGCGCAATCACGTAATGCAGGGCGCGGATGTCCAGTAGCGGATTCAGCGGCTCGTCTTCATCGTCGTAGTCGGTGACGCCGAAGACCACGGCGCGATAGCGGCTGGCCGTGGGGTCCAGCTCGCGAAGCATGTAATACCAGGTGCGCGCGTCCGAGCCGCCGATTCCGGCGTGCCGCAATACCAGGCCGCTCTCCGCCGTGATTTCGTTGGCCAACCGCGGCAGGTAGGCGAACCGCGAGTCCCCGAACGTCACCACCAGGCGGTCGTTGGGGTGCCGCTTCTGAAACTCCTGCTCGCGAAACAAGGTCAGCTCGAACGTGCCGGTGGAGGAATCGGGCTCCAGAATGGAGCGGTACAGATTCGTGCGAAACAAAAGCGCGTCGATCCCCACCAGGCACACACAGGCGAAGAAGCACGCCGCGGCGATGCGGAGAGCGGGCCGGCGGCGCATCACCGCGACGCCCTCTGCGAATCGGGCGGGCCCAGCACGCGCGCTATCTCCGCCGCCAGCATCGCCGAGAATCTCGTGCAGCCCTGGTGGTTCAAGTGGATCGCGTCCTGGAACAGCTCGGGCCGTTCCAAATCGTCAAAGGCATGTTCGCCGCACAGCAGAACGCCGGGCCGCGAAGCGAATTCCCGGATGCATCCGCTCCTTTTCCGGACCAGGTTTCCGGGCCGCGGAATGGGCCCGCGCGGCAGGCGCAGGAAAACGATCCGGGTGCGCGAGCCGCGGTAACGGTCGATGATCCGGCCGAACCAGGCGCGGCGGAACGCGGCGTGCGTCCCGGTCTGCGGCGATGGCTCGTACAGCAGGTACCGGTTGGTGGTGTCGCGCTGGTGCTCGCTGGCCTCCGCTGGGAACGTGGCCCGGCGCGCCGTCCAGTCGATGCTCAGTCCCGCCATGCTCCGCGAGGTCTCGACGAAATCGTAGGTCCAGCTCTCGTATCCGCGATGGCACAGTTGCACGTAGGCGATGCGCTTCAGGGGGTGCGCCAGGAAGGCCAGGATATCGCTCTGGTACACGATCCCCTTGAGCACGCCGCCGCGCAGGGCCTGGAATGCGAGCGAGCGGTCGTGGAACGAGCGCGCAAACTCCACGACGTCGTTCAGGCGCAGCCGCGCGATGGCGTAGTGCAGATCGGCAATCTCGTTGGCGATATCGTAGGGGCCATCCTCGTCGTCGTAATCCCTCACGCCGAAGACGATGGCGCGATACCGCCCGGCCGCCGGGTCCAGGTCGCGGAGCATGTAGTACCACAGCCTTGGATCGCTGCCCGCCACGCCGGCGCTGCGAAACGCGTAGCCCGTTTCGCCGGTCCGCTGGTTGGCGACGCGCGGGTAGTATGCGAAGGTCGAATCGCCGAGGGTGACCACCAGGTTGTCGCTGTAGCGCGCCTGCGCCTGCCGCTCGCGCCACAGAATCAATTCGAAGAGTCCGGCCGAGGAATCCGGCTCGAGCAGGGACGGATAGAGGCGCGTGCGAAAGAGAAGCGCGTCGAGCGAGAAGAGGGCTATACCAGCGAGCAAACAGGCCAGGCCGCGTTTCAAATGGCAATTCTAGCAACTTCAGGACTTTGCCCGCATCCAATCGAGCGTCTTACGAATGCCTTCGTCGTAGGGCGTCTTGTGTACCGCGCCGAATTTGCGGAGCAACTTGCCGTCGTCGAGGATGATGGGCGTCTCCTGCAGGTACAGCATCTCCGGAAGCTCGCGGTACAGCGGACTGAACCAGCCCATGATCTTCAGCATCCCGCGGCCCACCGAGCGGTACTTGGGACCGCGGCCTACGGCGCGGTAGATGCGCGTGATGAAATCCATGGCGTTGATTTCGCCGGGGCCGCCGAAATTCCACACTTCGCCGTAACATTCTTCGCACGACGCCAGGTCCGCGATCACCGGCCCCGTGTCGGGCACGAAGACGAATTCGTGCGGCGTGTTCACGGGGCCGATCCAGTTGGCCGTCTTGCCGTCCAGGGCCGCGCGGAAGACGGGATTGGCCAGGCTGTTGTCGGCGTCCGGCCCGTAGAAATCGGGCAGGCGCACAATCAGCCCCGCCAGTTGACCCTTCTGGTGGGCGTCCAGAACCGCATCCTCCTGCTCCTTGCGAAACTTGCCCTTGCGCGCCTCGGGCTGGCGTGGGTGTGTCTCCGCCACGCGCGCCGCGCGCGGCACGCCGTAAGGGTAGACGCTCGACACCAGGACCAGGCGCTTCACCTGCATGGCCACCGCCGCTTCGATGGTAGTGCGCATTAGCACGGGATGCAGATGATGGGAAGGGTACGGAAGACCAACGGTGTAAATGATGGTGTCGATGCCGCGCGCGGCGCCGCCCGCCGCGCGCAGGTCCGCCAGGTCGGCATCGAAAATCTCGGCGTGCTTCAAACCGCCGAACGCCGCCTCCAGCCTGGGCCGGGAACGGCCCACCACGCGGAACGGGATGCCGCGCCGCTCCAGTTCCGGCGCCACCGCCTGGCCAATGGCGCCGGCGGCGCCGAAGATGGCGGCCTTATCTATCGTGGGCATCTGACAGGGCCAGTATACAATGTGGGCATGGTGAGGACCGGTTTCCCGTGGAGTTAGTTCCCGGCGCGCGCCTGGGCGCATATGAACTGATCGGCCGCCTGGGCGCCGGCGCCATGGGTGAAGTGTATCGCGCGCGCGATACCCGCCTGGGCCGCGAGGTGGCCATCAAGATTCTGCCCGCCGAATTCGCGCAAAGCCCCGACCGCCGCCGCCGCTTCGAGCAGGAATCGCGCGCCGCCAGCGCGCTCAATCATCCCAGCATCGTGGCCGTCTACGACGCCGGCGAGCAGGACGGCGTGGCTTACATCGTCTCCGAACTGGTGGAGGGCGAGCCGCTGCGCGATCTCATCGAGCGCGGCCCCGTGCCGCGGCGCAAGGCGCTGGACGTGGCCGCGCAGGTGGCCGACGGTTTGGCCGCCGCCCATGCCGCGGGCGTGGTCCATCGCGACCTCAAGCCGGAGAACATCATGCTCACGCGCGACGGCCGCGCCAAGATTCTGGATTTCGGCCTGGCGCGCTATCAACCCCCCGCCGCCCAGGGCACGGCCACCATGACGCAGCCCGGCATGGTCATGGGCACGGTGGGATACATGTCGCCCGAGCAGGTGAGCGGCGGCAACGCCGACGCGCGCTCCGACATTTTTTCCCTGGGCATCGTCCTCCACGAGATGCTCGCCGGCAAGACCGCCTTCGCCCGCGGCACGTCCATCGAAACCATGGCCGCGATCCTGCGCGAAGACCCGGCCGAGCTGCCCGAAACCGTACCGCCCGCCCTCCGCCAGATCGTCTTTCACTGCCTGGAAAAGGAGCCGTCGCACCGTTTCCAGTCGGCTCAGGACTTGGCGTTCAACCTGCGCGCGCTCTCACCCGGCGGCAGCACCATGATCGCGCCCGCGCCGGCCATCGCGCGCCAGCGGCGGCTGCCGCTCCTGGCCATCGCCACCGCCGTTCTGGCGCTGGTGTGCGTTCTCGCCATCATCCTGCTGACGACCGCGCCCCGCGGCGGTTCGCTGGCGGCGTATCATTTCACGCCGCTGGCAACCGATGGCGATGTGCACAGTCACCCCGCCTGGTCCCCCGACGGCAAGGACATCGCCTACGTGCGCCAGATTTTCGGCGGCGACGATCGCATCATGGTGCGCAGCCTGGATTCGCTGGTACCCAGCGCCATCGCCAAGATCGATTCCGCCAGCGCCCTCTTCTGGTCGGCCGACGGCGCCCGTATCTACCTCCATGCCGACGACGGCATCTGGTCGCTGGGCCGCGCCGGCGGCGAAAAGGTGCAGGTGCTGAAAGGCTCGTTTCCCAGCGCCACCATGTCGCCCGACGGCCAGACCCTGGCGGTGTGGAAGACCACCAGCGACCACGGCCGCGACCTGGGATCGGTCTGGATTTCGTCTCCTCCGGGCGCCGATCTGCGCGCGTATACCCCCGCGCCCTTTCAGGTGAACGGCGGGTACACCCCGGTGCACATTCGCTTTTCGCCCGACGGACGGCGGATTCTCGCGGCCTTTCCGCGCGGCAGCGGAAGCGAGATGTGGCTGCTGCCGTTTCCCGATGGCGCCAAGGCGCAGGGCCAGCCGCACCGCATTCTGGCCGCGCAGATGTTCGGCGCCGGCGTGCCCGAACCCAGTTGGATGCCCGACAGCCGCCATTTCGTGATGGGCTCGCTGTCGGATGCGCACACGCGCAACCAGATTTGGATGGCCGACAGCGCGCAGGAAACCCTCCAGCCGATCACCGCGGATGAAGGCAACAAGAGCGAGCCGGCCGTCTCGCCCGATGGCACAAAGCTGGCCTACCAACTGATCAGCCAGCAGAGCGACATTGTAGAGCTTCCCCTCGCCGGCGGCCCGCCGCGCCCCTTGATCGCCACCAGCAGAAGCGAAGCGTTCCCGGAATGGTCGCGCACCGGCTCGGCGCTGGTCTACGTTACCGACCGCAGCGGCCACCCGGAGATCTGGCTGCGCAGCGCCCAGGGGGATTGGGAACGGCCGCTGGTGACGCAGCGCGATTTCCCGGGGAGCGAGAATCTCGGCTTTGTGACGCCCTCGTTTTCGCCCGATGGCACGCGCGTGGTCTACACGCGCCATAGCAGCAAGCAGTTCGGCGAGTTGTGGCTCTCGCCCTCGAGCGGGGGCACGCCGGTTCGTTTGAACAGCGCCGACGACTTCGCCATCGGGGCGTCGTGGTCGCCCGACGGCAACTGGATCGCGTACTTCTCTGCCAAAGGCGGCCTCGTGAAAGCGCGCGTGGGATCGAGCGAGCCGCCCGCCCGAATTGCGGTCAAGGCCTGTTCGAGCCCGCCCGAGTGGTCGCCCGACGGACGCTGGATCGCCTGCTCGGGCAAGGATGGCGTGGAGCTGATTTCGCCCGACGGCAAAGAGCACCGCACCGTGAGCAAGCGGCACTGCTTCGCGTCCTGGGCACGCGACAGCAAATCGCTCTACGCGCTTTTCGACGCCGGGGACGACAAGTGGGAATTCGGTACCATCGACGTCGCCAGCGGCACCGAGAAGATCATCTACAAGTCCGGGTCAGTCCTAATTTTTGCCAAGGACCGGCTCAGCCCCTCACCGGACGGCAAGAGCGTCACCACCACGGTGCAGAACGTGCGGGGCGACATCTGGATGCTCGAAGGCTTCCCGCAGCCCCGCGGATTCTGGAGCCGCCTGTGGCCCTTGGGCCGGTAATCGGTCGATAGGATTTCACCGCCGAGGCGCCGAGACGCCGAGACGCCGAGAGACCCTACGTTCTCGGCGGCTCGGCGCCTCGGCGGTGAAAACGGTCGGCCGTCCCACCGATGGCGCGCGCTAAAATGAATCAAAATGATCCAGACTCTATTCGGCTCGGTCGAGCAGGAGCCATCCCTTCTTGAAAAGCTCAAGAGCGGCGTTCAGAAGACGCGCGCCGGGCTGGTCTCCGCGCTCGAAGACGCGCTCGAGGGCCGCAAGGAGATCAACGCCGGCCTGCTCGACGATCTCGAGGCCACGCTCATCTCGGCCGATATCGGCGTGCGCACTACGCAAGAGATCCTGGACCGCATCCGGCAGCGCGTCGAGCGCCACCAGTTGAACGATGCCGCGGAGCTGCGCGGCCTCATCCGCGAACACCTGCTCGAGATCCTCGAAGCCAGCGAGCGCCCTCCGGCGCGCGTGGCCTCGCCCCCGGCGGTGATCTTGGTGGTGGGTGTGAACGGCTCGGGCAAGACCACCTCCATCGGCAAGCTGGCACAGCGCTTCAAGAACGAGAACCGCTCGGTGCTGTTGTGCGCGGCCGACACTTTCCGCGCGGCGGCCATCGAGCAGCTCGAGATCTGGGGCGCTCGCACGGGCACGCAGGTGGTGCGGCAGGGTCCCGGCAGCGACCCCTCGGCCGTGCTGTTCGACGCCGTGCAGGCGGCGCGCGCGCGCCAGGTGGACTACGTCGTCGTCGATACCGCCGGCCGCCTGCAGACCAAAGAGAATCTGATGGCCGAGCTGCAGAAGATGAGCCGCACGGCCAAGAAAGTGATTCCCGATGCGCCCCACGAGGTGCTGCTGGTGCTCGACGCCACCACCGGGCAGAACGGCCTGGAGCAGGCCCGCAAGTTCACCGAGACGGCGGGCGTCACCGGAATCGTGCTGGCCAAGCTCGATGGCACGGCCAAGGGCGGCATCGTGGTGGCCATCGCCCACGAGCTGAATCTGCCCATCCGCTACGTGGGCGTCGGCGAGAAGATCGACGACCTGCTGCCCTTCGACGCCGAGAAGTTCATCGCCTCGCTGTTCGAACCATGAATCCTACACCCATGCGCGAGGCGCTCGATCTGGCGCGGCAGGGCCGGGCGCTGGCCAGTCCCAACCCCATGGTGGGCGCGGTGCTGGTACGCGACGGCGAAGTGGTAGGACGCGGCTTTCACACCTACGCCGGCATGCAGCACGCCGAGGTGATTGCGCTGGCGCAGGCCGGCGAGCGGGCGCTCGGCGCCACCATCTACCTCAACCTGGAGCCCTGCGCCCACCAGGGCCGCACGCCGCCCTGCACCGGCGCGCTCATCCGGGCCGGCGTGGCGCGCGTGGTGGCGCCCCTGGAGGACCCCAATCCGCTGGTGGCCGGCCAGGGGTTTCGCCAGCTTCGCCAGGCCGGGGTGGAAGTGGAGCTCGACTCCACCTTCGCCGCCGAGGCGGAGAAACTCAACGAACCCTTCCTGCACTTCATGCGCACCGGCCGCCCGCTGGTGACTTTGAAAACGGCCATTACCCTCGACGGGAAGATCTCCGCCCCCGACGATAATCGCGGCTGGATCACCAGCGAGCGCGCCCGCGCCCACGTGCAGGAGCTGCGCCACGATCACGACGCCATCCTCACCGGCATCGGCACCGTGCTGGCCGACGATTGCCTGCTCACCGACCGCACCGGCCTGCCGCGCTGCCGTCCCCTGCTGCGCATCGTGATGGATTCCCAACTGCGCCTGCCGCTCGACTGCAAAATGGTGCGCAGCGCCGCGGGCGACGTGGTGGCAGTCGCCACTTCCGCTTCTTCCCCCGAGCGGCGCGCCTCGATGGAGGCCCGCGGCGTCCCGGTGCTGATCTTCGACGGGCCCGGCGGGCGTTCCGACTTGCGCGCCGTGGTCGATTGGCTGGCGCGCCAGAAGTATCTTTCGCTCATGATCGAGGCCGGCAGCAAAGTGAACTGGACGGCGCTCGAGTCGGGCGCCGTGGACCGCATCTTTTTCTACTACGGGCCCAAGATCCTCGGCGGTCTGGAAGCCCTCCCCCTGGCGGGCGGCATCGGACGGCGGCGCCGGTCGGACGCAATTCGCATTCACCGCACCACCATCCACCCCATCCCCCCCGATGAATTCGCCCTGGAAGGATACGTGGATGTTCACCGGGATCATTGAAGAGCTGGGTACGGTGGCCGCCGTCGAGACGCGCACCGCGGGCGCGCGCCTGAAGGTGCGCTGCGTCACCGTGACCGCCGACCTGGCCGAGGGCGCGAGCATCGCCGTGAACGGCGTATGCCTCACGGCGGTGGACGCGCGCGCCGATTCCTTCGCCGCCGATCTGGCGCCCGAGACGCTGCGCCGCAGCAACCTGGGCGCACTGCGCGCCGGTTCACGCGTCAACCTGGAGAGGCCGCTTTCCCCTTCGGGCCGGCTGAGCGGGCACATCGTGCAGGGGCATGTCGATGGCACCGGCGAGTTTCTGTCGCTCGAAGAGCTGGGCGGCGAGAACTGGTGGCTGCGCATCCGCGTGCCAGCCGATCTCGACGCCTTCCTGGTTTATAAAGGCTCGATCGCGATCGACGGAATCAGCCTGACCATCGCCGAACTGACGGGCGATGTGCTTGCGGCCACCATCATCCCGCATACCTTCCGCCATACGACGCTGGGCGGCTATCGCCCCGGCGCGCGCGTCAACCTGGAGTGCGACATCCTCGCCAAGCACGTGGAGAAGCTGCTGCGCAAGCTGAACGTGAAAGAGCCGCTCACCGTGGAGAAACTGCGCGAGAACGGGTACTGACTTTTGTGGCGATGTGCGTTGACACGGATGGTCTCTCGCCGCGGTGTGTTCCTGGGATGGCTGTGCCGCTTGCCGCCCGGCACCGGATTGAACTGTTCGCGGGCGGCGTTCCGGTCCGGCCCTCCGGCGCGGGAGGTGGCGCTGGGGTTGCTCAACGGGATTGCGCGCGACGGAAAGCTGGAGACGATCTACGACGGCAGTGCGATCGCCCCTGGCGAGGCGATCTCGATCTTCGGGCCGGGCTTCGCCTCGGAGCCCGAGGTGAGCACGGTTTGGCTCAGAGCCAGCGGAGCAGCGTCTCGCGGAGGATTTGCGAGTCGACCGGCTTCGTGAGATACGCCGACATTCCGGAGGCCAGGCAGGCGGCCGCGCCGCCTTCCAGGCTATGCGCGCTCAACGCGATGATGGGGAGTTGGCCGCGGCCCGGAATGCGGCGGATCAGGCGCGTGGCTTCCATGCCATCGAGAACGGGCATTTCGCAGTCCATCAGGACGATATCGTAGGAGCCGCCGCTCACCGCTTCCACCGCTTCCCTCCCGTTGGAAACCACTGTGGGCGTGTATCCCAGCCGCCGCACCATACGCTCGATCACCACCTGGTTAACGGGATTATCTTCGGCGATCAGCATCCGCACGGGTCCGGTCCTGCCGGAGCCGGCCGGACGAGCCGGCGGCGGGACGCAGGTTGCCAAGCTCAATTCTATGGTGAAACAGCTTCCCTGGCCTAACACGCTGGAGCAGGCAATCGAGCCGCCCATCGCTTCCACCAGGCTCTTCGAGATCGCCAGGCCCAGGCCCGTTCCCGAAGCTCCGGTAAGACCGTTGCCATGGACCCGGATGAAGGGCGAGAAGAGCCTTTTCCGGGCCTCCTGGTCCATGCCGATTCCGGTGTCGCGGACCGCGAAACGAATGGTCTGAGCGCCGCCGGAAGCCAGGGCGCCGGCGGAAACAGCCAGATCGACACCCCCTTCCCTGGTAAAACTGACGGCGTTGGCCAGCACGTGCGTGAGAATCTTGCCGAGGCATACGGCATCGCCGGCGACCCATGGGGATACCTCCGGCGACAAGCGGATCGCGGTGGTGAGGTGTTTGGCCTGGGCGGAAGCTTGGACCGAGCGCATACAGGACTCCACGACATCCTTGACTTCAAAGGGCGCGGGCGTCAACGACAGCTTTCCGGCCTCGATCTTGCTGAAATCCAGGACATCGTTCAGGATCTGCAGCAGAACGGCTCCGCTGCTTTGAACGATCGAAACCATTTGCCGCTGGCCGGCGGTCAACTCCATGTCGGCAAGCAGGGAGGCCATGCCGAGAATGCCGTTGAGAGGCGTGCGGATCTCGTGACTCATGGTGGCCAGGATGTCGGACTTGGCGCGAGTGGCACGGGCAATTTCTTCCGATTGCTGCTGGAGCTGCCGGGTCAGGTACTTCTGGTCGCTGATATTATTCGTCATGCCGAACAGGGTGATGGGCCGGCCGCTGAGATCGTATTCCACGACTTTGCCGATTCCCTCGTACCAGGCACACTCTCCTTTGGAGTTGCTTCTCAGCCGGTATTGGCAGGGGGTTCGGGACTCGCCGTTGGCGATGCAACCGTGGATGAAGTCGATCGCATATTGGCGATCGGCGGGATCGACCAGCGATAAGTACCGATCGTAGTCCAGCCCGGACGTCCTGCGGGGGCCGGAGGCGGTCGCGCGCAGGACTTCGGCGCGGCCCGTGGGAATGTCGAAAGCCCACAGGTCGTGCCGGCCGGCGACGATAGCGGACAGGAGGCGCTGGCCTTCGGAGACGAATCCACGTTCGTCCCACTGCAGGAAGACATTGGAGAGCAGGGCCATCACCGCGGTGGTCGCGGTGAGCAGGGCCAGGCACAGGACGGACTGCCAGGAGAGCCCGCGCAGGCGCGTGAACATGGCGATTATGTTGACCGAAATGAGGAGATAGCAGAGCGCCGGTTTCCAGAGCCGGATCCCAAAAGTGGCGTTGCACCAGATGAACATCAGCGAGCAGATACCCAGGGCGTAGAGCGCCAGCAGGCGCGGGTCGCCTTTGCTCGAACCAATGATCCAGAAAACCAGGATGGACATGCCGCAGAACGCGGTGAGCAGCGCGGACTCGGCCGCCGCTCTGCGCCGCCGGTGCGCCAACACGACCGTGAGCAACAACAGGGGAACGATGAAACCCAGACTGGCGGCGGCGGCGGCCCAGAAAACATCCGGGATGATGAGGCGGTGCGGAATCAGGAAGACGACGACGATTCCTATGGACACAGCCGTGTAGTGGATGAGCCGCCGCTGCTGGCGGCTCTCGACATCCTCAAAGTGGTCCAGATGGTTGCGGGCGCTGCTGGGGGAGAGGGCCGAGACGGCGGAGCGAAGGGCCGGTATCATGAGGTGCAGGCGCTTTCTTCCGCCCCGAGGCTTTCCGGGCAGCCGCCTGCCCACTGCTCGAGGACGGCCGTGAGACGGCCGAGAGTGATGGGCTTGGTCAATATGTCCGACATTCCCGCGGCGAAGCAGGCGTCGAGATTCGCCGGCAGCGCGTGAGCGGTGGCGGCGATGATCGGCACGGTAGTGAACTGGGGCAGTTTGCGAATGCGGCGGGTGGCCTCCAAGCCGTCGAGCACCGGCATGTCGCAGTCCATGAAGATGACATCGAAAGAACGTTGCTGGCAGACTTCGACTGCATCGGCGCCGTTTGCGGCCGTGTGGATTTCGCAGTTCAGATGCTGGAGCATGCGCGCGAGCAGGCGCTGGTTCACGAGATTGTCCTCCGCGATCAGCGCGCGGACTTTTGCCGTTTCGAGGGGCGACGCCGGTGTGGCAACGGGGTTCGCCGGTCCGGCGGCCGATGCGGCCCGCGAGACGCCGGTTCCGGCCTCCTCCACGACCGGCAGCCGAACCGTAAATGCGAACCGGCTTCCCGCGCCCGGTTTACTGTGGCACTGTATGTCCCCGCCCATGGCCTCCACCAGCCGTTTCGAGATGGCGAGGCCGAGTCCGGTACCGGCCGGGCTGGAGGCGGTCTGCCGGTGCACTTGTTCGAAGCGCTCGAACAGCGAGCGCTGTGCGTGCTCGTCGATACCGATGCCCGTATCGGTAACGGCGAACGTCACGGCCTGGATTCCCGAATCGGAGCTTGTTTCGACCGCCACGGAGAGGGAGACCGAACCGCGATCGGTGAATTTAATCGCGTTAGACAGCAGGTTGATCAACACCTGTTGCAGGCGCACCGGATCGCCCGACAGGCGCGAGCGCAGCTCCGGCGAACAGGAGCAGCGAAGGTCGAGGTTCTTCCGGGCGGCCAGTGGGCCGATCAGGTCGAAACAGTGCCGAACGACCTGGGCAGGGTCGAAAGACACGAACTCGAGCCGCGGCAGCCCCTGGTAGAACGCACCGGCGTCGAGGACGTCGTTCAAGACGGTCAGGAGCAAATGCCCACTGCCCTGGATGGTTTCCACCATCTCGCGGGCCTCGCCGCAGAGATGGTCCATGGACAGCACGGAGGCGGCGCCGATCACGGCATTGAGCGGAGTTCGAATGCTGTGACTCATGGTCGCCAGGAATTCGGCCTTCTGCCGCGCGGCCTCCTCGAGCTCGCGCGATTTTTCCTCAACCTGGGCGTGCAGCGCCTTGCGGGCGGTAATGTCGCAGGCGGTACCGATCAGCCTGGTGGCCGCACCGGCCGCGCCGCGCTGGTCCGCCTGCCCTACCAGATGGATCCATCGCGGCTCCGATTGGCCGGGCAGTTGCACCAGGCATTCGAGACTGAACCCCTTGACCCGCCCCGCCAGGGACTCTTCGATCGCACGAGCCAACTCCAGCCGGTGGCCGGGATGCACGCGGGCCATGTATTCTTCGTAGGAGTGTGCGATCGACGCCTCTGAAGCGATGGCATTCCAGGGACGGTGGTGGAAGACCCGCCTTACAGAATCGAACTCCCAAAGGTCGCGTTTTCCGCCCGACAGCACGAGCCCAAAATGCTGTTCCTGGCGAATGTAGTACATCTCATGGGCGCCGATGAAAAAGTTCAAATACAAGGTGGAAGCGGCGATGGACGAGGCGCAAATCGCACAGCAAAGGATCATCTGCGGGTTGGAGCCTTGATGCGCGAACAGCCACACGCCGGTCAAAGTAAGGAAAACAGACATGATCGCCGCATTCCCCACGCGCAGGCGCATCATCAGGTTGGAGAGAATCAGAAACAGCACACAGGTGCCGGCCAGCAGATAGGGTGCCGCTTCGCTGCGGCTGAGGGAAAACAGATACTGGATGGCGCCATAGGCCACGGCCAAGGCGGGCATCACCGCGTACTCTCCCAGCGATGGTTTCAAGCGCCTGACACACCAGACCACCAGGAGAGTGTGCGGAATCACGCCGCCTCCGAGCAGGAGAAGGGAGCGGCCGGCGATATCCGGCGCGACCACCCGGTGGGCATAAATCCATCCGGCAAGCATGCCGCAGGAGGCCAGCAGGAGAGCACAGACACGTCTCTTGTGCCGTTTCGAGTAACTGGGGATCCCGTCCAGATCGAGAGGGTGCCAGCCGGCATCCAGCAGGTATCGAAACCAGGCAATCCACTCCCCGTCGCCGGGCCGGGCGGGTCTGCGCGGAGATTCGGATTCCGCCGGCGGCGGTTCCCGGCCCATGATCATTCTCCCGGTGAAAGCGCCAAGGTAAGCGCCAGGAACGGCAGGCGCGCCGAGGAATAACGCCCCGCCAGCGTTCCCGCCAGGGGATCCTGCAGGTTGCGGATTTCGGGTTTTCCGAGATCCAGATACGAGTAACTGACGCCCAGGGTCATGGTTGGCCGCAGCGCGTATTTCACGCCCGCCGCCACCCGAACCTGGCGGCCGGCCGGCACCTCCGGAGTGCGGTTCCAGTCGGCAACCGGCGAGCTGTCATAAGAGGCCCCGGTCTGCAAAGCCAGCCTGGGCGAGAGGCGATATCGCAGCCCCGCGGCGGCGCGCCAGGTGTCTCTCCAGTTCCCATCGGTCACCGCCGGGCTCCCGTCGGGCAATTGCGAGGCGCGCTCGCCGAAATGGCGCCAGTTGGTCCAACCTCCGTCCGCTAAGACCGTAAGCCTGCGTGTGAAAGCGTGGAGCATGCTGACATTGGCGCCCGCCGGCAGGTGGAGACAGGTTGGTTGCGAGAGCATGGGGGCCAGCAGCGCCGCCATGGCCGGACCGATGCCGGCGGCCGTGGCTCTTCCCTGGAGATCGAAGTCCATTCCCGAGCGGTAGGTCACCCCGAAGCGGGTTCGCGCGCCGGCCTCCACCAGGATGCCGGCGTTGGCGCCGACTGCCCAATCGTGCAAGGCAAATGCGAGCGAGCCGTCGGGAAAGCCGGGATCGAGGACGTTTCGCACCGCCATGGCCTTGGTGACCCCGGCCCGTTGGAGGGAAAGGCCGCCGCCGATCGAGATCCAGCGGTTGATGCGGAAAGCCAGGGTAGGGCGGGCTTCGGTGACAGCCAATTGGATGTCCTCGATGAAGTAACGGCCGGCCCAATCATGCCCGTAGTCGAGAGCCGATCCGAAGGGCGCGTTGAAGCTGAATCCGAAACGGACGCGGCGCCCCAGGCTCTGGACGAAGTAAACAGCGGGTATTATAAGGGTTGTGCTGGCGGTGCTTCCCGATTCCGAGGGCGTCGCGGGATTGAATTTCATGGACAACAGCCCGAGTTGCCCACCGAAAAGCATGTGCCGGCCGCTCAGGCGCGCCATGCCGGCCGGATTGGTGAAGGCCGTCGCGGCATCGTCGGCCAGGGCCGCCTGGCCGGCGTATGCCTCTCCGAGGTTGGGCGTGGAGACTTCGTAAAGCGCAATGCCTCCCCCCTGGGCCCACGCGGCCGCGGCGGAGGCGCAGGCGAGAAGGATTCCCAGGGCGGTGCGGAGAGCAGCCCGACGCATACCTTTGCTTGATGCCGACATCGTTCACCTTCGTGCGAAAAAATCAGGGCTCGGTCCGCCTGGGGACGAGGCGTGCCCCGCCGGCGCAGGAGCGCCTCAACAGGTTCGGGCCTCCTGTATGTATACACATCGGCCGGAGCGGCCACTTCCATAAGCCCCGATTTGTGGACATTGCCGGGTTTATGCGGGCTTCGCGCCCGGGTGCCGCACGCCACCTGGGGGGGTCACAGGGGCTCGGGGTGCACCGTGACGTCGGCCGCGGGAGCGATCTGCTGAATCGCCGCTTCGATGGCTTCGGTGAGCCCGTGCGCCTGCGCCAGGGTCTGCTGGCCGTCCACCAGCACGTGCAGATCGATGAACAGCACCGGCCCCGCGTAGCGGATGCGGATGTGATGGCAGTTCTCGACGCCAGGCACGCTCTCGACGGCAGCCGCGATGCGCTCCTCCATGCCGGCGGGCGCGGTATCGAGCAGCGCGTCCACGGTGCGGCGGCCGAGTTGCACGCTCACCCACACCACCACGGCCGAGACGCCCAGCGCGGCCACGGCATCCCCGTTGGCCAGGAAGGCGAGGCGCGGAAACCATTCGCCGGCCTTCACCGCGAGGAGCCCCAGGATGACGACCGCGGAGCTCCAGATGTCGGTCTGGAAATGCAGCGCGTCGGCTTCGAGCGCCTGGCTGCGATATTTCCTGGCCGCGCGCGCCAGCACGCGCGAGCGCGAAGCATCGATGACGATGGAGGTCAACATGACCACGAAGGACCAGGCGGTGACCTCGACGGTGACCTTATGAGACAGCAGGCGGTGGACGGCTTCGGAAGCGATCCACGCGCAGGTGGCCAGCAGGAGCACGGTTTCGAACAGGGCCGAGAGGTTCTCGATGCGGTGGTGGCCGTAGAGGTGCTCGCGATCTGGCGGGCGGCCGGAAATGCGCACGGCCAGGTAGGTCACACCGGCGGCGACCAGGTCCAGCGCGGAGTGCGCGGCCTCGGCCAGGATGCCCAGGCTGCCGGTCAGCGTACCCACGACAATTTTGAAGGTCGTCAGCCCGACGGCGGCGAATAGCGAGCTCAGCGCGGCCGACTGTTTCTCGCGGTCGGAATCACTCACCCGAATTTCAGCCTAACACGGCGGGAAACGCACAGTCCCCGGAGAGTTTTCGCGTCAGGGAGTTGCCGGCGCGGCCGGGGGCGCGGGCTCGATGCGGAACGCCTGGAATCCGCGGGCTGCAAACACTCGTGTGAAGCATTGCGGACAGGCCTCCAACAGCGCTTTGAGCCGCTCGGCTTCAGTCGGCTGGTTGTAGGGCAGCGAGGCGGTGACCACCAGCAACTGCACGCGATCGCGCCGCAGCAGACTGAGGATCAGCGTGGGATCGCCGGTAATCGGGAAGGCCACGATTTTGCGGTGCGAGGCGCGATACACAATGGCCACCTGCTCGGCCATGACGACGGCATCGGGCGGGGTGTGGGACGCCAGCCATCGGCCTGCCTCGACGGAGGCTGTGTGACGGAAGCTTTCCGGTTTCAGGGCGGCATTTCCGGCGGCCTTCTCCCGGAGGCGCGCACCGGCATGCAGCGCGAGGGCCACGGCCAGCGTGGCGGCCGCCGCCTTCGCGGGCCGCAGGAACCCCGGAGCGAGGGGCGGTGGCGCCAGCTTTTTGACACCCTCGCAAGCGTAATACAGAGCCAGCGGAAGGACCGGCAGCATGATGCGCACGCCCTCATCGGTGGGCCACAGGAGCAGCAGGCCTCCGTACACGAGGAAATACCATTCCATCAGCCCCATGCCGTGGCGCCGGGCGGCGGCGATAAAGCCGAGAGTAATCAGGAGCCACGGGGCCCAGATGGCGGGCGACGCCGGTGTGGGAGCGGGTGGATCGGCGGCGAAGACGACCGAATCGAGCAGGGCCGCCTGGACGGGCATGGCGGCCCAGACGCGCCGCACGTAGTCCATGCCGTTGGCCATGCCAAGCTCGGGTCTGGAGGGATACTTGAGCGTCAAATAGAGCCGATAGTTATTGACCGCGCCCGGCTGGGCGGACACGTAGAGACTCCAGGCCGCGTACACTGCCACGGACGCCAGCAGCGCCGGAAGCAACAGCTTCAGGGGCCTCGGCAAAGCGCGCTTCCCCACCACTTCCCAGGCGGTCCACAACGCCAAGGCGAGCACCAGGCTCAAGCCGGCGGGACGGATCAGCAGGGCGGCGGGCAGCACGAGGGCGAATACTGCAGCGCGCCACCAGGTGAGCCGCTCGCTGTGCGAGGCCAGCAGGAGGGCGGCGGCGCCGGCGCAGAAATAAGGGAGGTCGGAGCCGACCATCTGGGTGGCGATTTCAAACATTTGCGGAGACAGCAGAACCGGCAGGACGTTGACGGCGGCGATCAGGCGCCCGGCGCGGATGCGGACCAGATGGTAGACCGCGAGCGAGCCCAGAAATGCGAAGACGGGCATCAGACGGAGCATCACCACGTAGCGGTCGCCGAAAATAGCCGAGACCGCCGCGAGAATCGCCGGCAGTCCCGGAGGAAAGTGGACGTGCGGTGCGTAGTTAAATGTGTAGCTGCCGTGGTCCCGCAGGCTGCGGGCCAGTTCGAGGTAAACCGAGGAATCCGCCCAGGGGATTTCGATTCGCAGACAGCTCCGGAGTTGCAGCGCCAGGGCGCCGAGGGCCGCCAGGTAAAACGGGATATCCGGAAGCGAGCTCCAGGCCGGGCGCGCGGGGGCGGGCGCATCCACGCCACGGGAGATCACGGGGACCACGCGCTCCATTGTAAGTGGATTCCGGTCACGGAGCGGAGGCGGCGGCCGCGAAGGCGCGCGCGATTACATCCCGGGCCTCCTGCTGGATGCGCCGCAGGTGGTCTTCGCCGGCGAAGCTCTCGGCATAGAGCTTGTACACGCTCTCGGTGCCGGAGGGCCGGGCCGCGAACCAACCGCGTTTGGTCGCCACCTTCAGACCGCCGATGGCGGCGCCGTTGCCCGGCGCGTTGGTGAGGATGGCGTCAATGGGATCGCCGGCCAATTCACGCTCGGCGACCTGCTGGGGCGAGAGGCGTTCGAGGACGGCCTTCTCCTCCGGGCTGGCGGGGGCGTCCAGGCGCTCGTAGACCGGCGCGCCGAAGCGTTCGGTAAGCGCGCGGTAGATTTCGCCGGGGTCCTTACCGGTGCGCGCCAGGATCTCGGCGGCCAGCAGGCCGGGGACGATGCCGTCCTTATCGGTGGTCCAGACCGTGCCGTCGCGCCGCAGGAAGGACGCGCCCGCGCTTTCCTCGCCGGCGAACCCCAACAGCCCGTGGAGCAGGCCCTTGACGAACCACTTGAAGCCGACCGGAACCTCCACCAGGTGGCGGCCCAGGCTGGCGGCCACGCGGTCGATCATGAGGCTGGAGACCACCGTCTTGCCGACGGCGGCATCGGCGCGCCAACCGGGACGCTGCGGGTAGAGATACGAGATGGCCGCGGCCAGGTAGTGGTTGGGATTGAGCAGGCCGGCGCTGCGCGTTACGATGCCGTGGCGGTCGTGGTCGGTGTCGGCGGCGAAGGCGAGGTCGAACTTGTCCTTGAGCGCGATGAGCCCGGCCATGGCGTAGGGCGACGAGGGGTCCATGCGGATCTTGCCGTCCCAATCGAGCGACATGAAGCGGAAGGTGGGGTCCACGTGGTTGTGGGCGATGGTGAGCGAGAGGCCGTAGCGCTCGGCGATACGCGGCCAGTAGGCCACCCCGGCCCCGCCCAGCGGGTCGGCGCCGAGCGAGAGCCGCGCGTCGCGCACGGCATCCAGATCGACTACCGCGGCCAGATCGTTCACATAAGCCGAGAGGTAGTCGTGGCGGTGGGTGGTGGAGGCGGTCAACGCCCGCGCGTACGCGCAGCGGCGCACGCCTTCGAGGCCCGCGGCGAGAATCGCGTTGGCGCGATCTTCAATCCACCGTGTGACATCGCTGTCCGCGGGACCGCCCGAGGGCGGGTTGTATTTGAAGCCGCCGTCTTCGGGAGGGTTGTGCGAGGGTGTGATGACAATGCCGTCGGCCAGGCCGGTCCGGCGGAGCCCCCCGGCGGGGCGGTTGTAGGTGAGAATGGCGTGCGAGAGGACCGGCGTGGGGGTATAGCCCAGATCCTGATCGATCATCGCCTCGACGCCGTTCGCCGCCAGCACTTCGAGGGCGCTGGCGAAGGCCGGCTCGGAAAGCGCGTGCGTATCCTTGGCCAGGTAGAGCGGCCCGGTGATGCCGTTCTCACCGCGGTACTGGCAGATCGCCTGCGAGATGGCCACGATGTGGTCCTCGTTGAACGACGTACGGAACGACGACCCGCGGTGCCCGGAGGTGCCGAAGGCGACCCGCTGCCCGGCGATGGACGGATCCGGCTTTTCCGTGTAGTAAGCCGTGATCAAGCGGGGAACGTCGACCAGCATGTCGGGCGGAGGCGCCTGGCCGGCGAGCGGATGGAGTGCCATTCACATCCAAATTACCATTACTGAATCGGGTCGCCCGGGAGGCTGGCGATTCGGGGCCAGCCGCGCTCCCATTGCATGGTGGAGATCTGCAGCGACGGAAGGCCGGTCGAGCCGTCGTAGGCGTGGAACACCATCAGGCCGGGACCTCCGGGCTCGATCAGCAGCCCTTCGTGCCCGGGCCCGCGCCATAGCGAGGTGCCCTGGATCAACCGGGTCCCGCCACCCTCCAGCATCGGCTTGCCGACCGCGTCCACGTACGATCCGGTGATGTCGCGGCTCCGCCCCACCACCATGTGGTACGTGCTCTTCACGCCGCGGCAGCAGAAATCGAAGGAGACGAACAGGTAGTAGAACGAATCGTGCCGCACGATAAACGGGGCCTCGATGGCGGGCGACGATGGAGGCTCGCCTGGCCTGTCGGGAACGGGGCTGCGCGGGCGGCTGGCCAGGGAGTATAGTTTCGTATCCTCGGCCAACAGCTTGCCCGTCTCCGGATCGATGCGGCGCATCTTGATGCCGCCCCAAAAACTGCCGAAATTGAGCCACTGCCGGCCCTGTGCGTCGGTCGCCAGATTGGGATCGATGGCGTTGAAGTCGTCTCCGCGGTGTGAACGGAAGACCATGCCCTGGTCCACCCACTGGTAATCCGGGCGGTCGGGGTTGAGCGTTTTGTTAGTGGCCAGGCCGATCGCCGAATCGTTCTTGCCGAAGGTGGATACGGAGTAGTAGAGCCGCCATGCGCCCTTATAGAAGGATATGTCGGGCGCCCAATAACCGCCGCGGGAGCCCGCGATCTCCTCGGTGGTCCACGCCGGCATCTGGTCGAACACGCGCCCGCAGAGCGTCCAGTGGTGCAGATCCGTGGAGCGCCGGATGGAGCCGCGGGTGGCGAAGATGTAGTAGGTATCGCCCTCTTTCGCGATCGCCGGATCGTGCACGCCGGAGATGTCGCCCGCGAGCTTGTAGAGCTCCGGCGCCGTGGCGGCGGCCATGAGGACGATGGTGAGGAAGGCCGCTGCCAGCGCTGGCGGCTTACTGGCGGTTCGGCATGAGGCGGGTATACGGCGCATCGTGTTTTTGCAGATCGTTGGACGCGCGGAACTCACGTTCCGCTTCCGGCTGCCTGCCGAGTTTCCGCAGCGTCAGCGCGTAATAGTAGTGAGCCTTCTGGTAGGAGGGAGCGATCGAGACCGCGCGGTGCAGGTCGCTCTCCGCCTGGCTGTAGTTGCCCGCGCGATAGGCCAGAACGCCGATGCCGGTCAGCGCGCCGGCGTGCCGCGGATCGCGGGCCAGCACCTCGTTATAGCGTTCCTTGGCCTGTTCGCGCTTCTCTTCCTGAAGGTCGATTTCGCCGAGTTGAAACCGGGACTCGGTCTGCTCCGGTTGGAGCGCGAGCGACTTTTCGAAAGCCGCCCGCGCGTCGGCGGTCTTCTGCTCGGCCATCAGGATGTAGCCCAGGCCGTAGCGCGCCGTGGCGTCGTCCGGCTTGGCGGCCAGATAAAGGCGCATTTGCTCCTCGGCCAGTTGTGCCTTGCTGTCGGCCAGGTAGGCGCGCGCCAGCGCGTAGATCGCCCGCGCCAAGCCCGGCCGGACGACCAAGGCCTCCAGCAGGTATTGCTCGGCATCGCGGTAGAAGCCGCCCTCCACGGCCGCCAGCGCGGTATCCACCAGAATTTCGGGATCGTGCGGCAGCGCCTCCCGGGCGCGCTGCAACAGAGCCAGCGCCTGCTCCGGATTTCCCGAACGCGCAGCTTCGGCCGCCGCCGCTCCGGCGATGTTCCGCAGCAGCGCCTGCGCCGGTTCGTTTTCCGGCGCCAGTTTCAGGGCGGCGCGCAATTCGTCGATGGCCGCGGTGGCGCGCTCCTTGCCGTAAAGGCGCGCCAGATTCAAATGCGGACCCACCAGGCGCGGCTCACTTTCGATGGCGTGCCGGAACAGTTGCTCCGCCTCGGCGGGATTTCGCTGGTTCATGCGCACGAGGCCGAGTAGGTTCAAAGCCAGGGCATCGTCTGGCGAATGGCCCAGCAAGCCCTGCAAGATGCCCTCGGCGCCGGTTATGTCCTGCGCCTCGATGCGCGTGGCGGCTTCCTGGAGTGCGGCCACGCGCGCTTCGCGACCGCCGGCGGCTTGCGCGTCCGCGCTACTAAGGCCGGCCAGCGCGGCCAGCACCACGGCCACCAGACAGTGGATTTTCCCTCTCATGCCGGCTTACTGGGCGGAGGCCGAATGCGCTCCCAGCAGCGCCTTGCTGCGCTCAAATTCCCGCGCCGCTTCGTCGTTTTTCCCCAGGCGCTTCAAGGTCCGCCCGAGTTGGTAATGCAGCACGCCGCTTTCCGGCTGGGTGGCCAGCGCCGTGCGGAATGCCGCTTCCGCCTCCGACGGCCTGCCCTGCGACAGCAGCGCGCGCCCGCGGAGCGGTTCGATGCGGTCCGCCCGCGGCTCGATGTGCCTGGCGGTATCGAGCAATTGCAGGGCCTCGGGAACGCGATTCCGATCGATCAGCAACTCCGCCAGATTGATGTAGGGCTGTTCGCTTCTCTTGCCTGCTTCCAGGTCGACCTGGATTGCCCGGCGATACGCCGCTTCGGCATCTTCCAGGCGGTTCTGCGCCGCCAGAGCGAGGCCCAGATTGTTGTGCGCCTTGCCCACCAGCGGGTCGAGCTTCAGGGCCTGCTGGAAAGCCGCAATCGATTTGTCGAAGACGTTTTGCGTATAGTACGCGCGCCCGAGACCGTAGACGGCCTCGACATCGGCGGGATTCTCTGCGACGGACCGCTCCAGCCAGCGAATGGCGTCGGGATAATCGTTCAACAGCACGTAGTCCAGGCCGACGATTTTGAGATCGCCGGCTGCCGGGCGCTCGAGGGCCGCCGCCCGTGTATAGACGGCCAGGGATTCGCGCGGCTGGTCCGCGCGAAAGAGCACGTAGCCTAGTAGAAACTGCGCGTCGGCCACGCCGGGGTGACTCTTGATATACCCGCGGAGGGATTGCTCGGCCTCGGCGTAATGATTCAAGTGAACCAGCGCTTTGGCGCACAACAATGACGCGTTGGTGGCGCCGGGAGACTGGTCCTCGGCCTGGTGCAACCACTCCGCGGCTCGGGCATAGTCTCGCTGGGCGAGAGCCTCCACGCCGCGGCGGTAAGCCTCGCCGCTCTGTGCGCTGCCGGCCCAGCTCAGGCCGAATAACAGCACGCAAAACGATATGTAAGTCCCTCTTACCACTCGGTCTTTAATTGTAACTGGAGACGCCGCGGCGGATAGAGCGTCGAGTTGGTGTCGAGAAGGCCAAACTGCGGATCGTTGGCGTTCAGGTCGGGCGGGCGGTTGAAGACGTGCCGGTTAAAGGCGTTGATCAGCGAGATCTGCAACAGCACGCGAACCTTCTCCGTCACGTTGGTGCGCTTCAGAAGGTTGAAGTCCTCGCTCGAATACATCCCCATGCGAACCGCCCCGGTGGTTCGCGTCATGGTGCCGAAGAGGTAGGACCCCCCGGCCGCGATGCGCGCCGCAGAATTGGGATCGCTGAAAGCGGCGCGATTAAACATAGGGTCCGTGACCGGGTTGAAGTGGCCGCTGGTGAATTGCTGGCTGTAGAGCGGCTGACTAAGTATCTGGTTGAAGCGAATGGCTCCGGCGAATGCCGGAATACCGGTGCCGCAGCAGAAGGAGAGCGGCTGGCCGCTCTGGTAGCGGTGGATGCCGCTGACGGACCAGCCGCCCACGGCTCTGGTCAGCGGGCCGGCGTTGGAAAGGAACTTCTTGCCCTTGCCGACCGGAAGCTCGTAGATATAGCTCATCACGAAGGTATGCGGAACGTCCTGGTTACTGATGGCCTTCTCGCCATTCTTGTCGAATGGGTTTTGGGCGCTGCCGCCGCCATGCAGGGTGGCAAAGAAGGGGAGCTCACTGTCGGCGTCGGTCAGGGTTTTCGACCAGGTATAGGACGCCAGCAGGTTGAGTCCGTTATGGAACCGGCGTTGCAGCGAAGCCTGCAGAGAGTTGTAAGTGGACTGTCCCAGATTTTCCAGCGCGCCGTCGGTATTGAATCCGAAATACTGCGGGAACGGCACCAGGGCCTGGGCCACAATCGAGTTTGAGGGGAAGCTCGCAAAGGGAAGTTTGATTCCCGCCGCTACCGCCTGCGGGGAGCTGATTTGCTGACTGAGTAGCGAGCCCAGCCCGAGAAAGTTCGGGGTCAGCGAGTTCACCGCATCGAAGTTCGTATGCAGGTGCGTGGCGTGCGTGCCCACATACCCGACTTCCAGAATCAGGTCGGTAGCCAATTGCTGCTGGATCTGGATACTCCAGTTCTGGATCATCGACGGGCGCCCGTAGGTGGGATCGAGATACTGCGGGCCCTGGAAATTCAACTGCGACGGGTCCAGATTGGGCGGCGGCGTGAAGGAAGGAAATCCCGAGCTGATATTGAAGGCCGGGGCAAAGCCGTCGATGGAGGAGAATCCCGGATTGGCCTGGAAACCGGTGCGCAGGAATCCGCCGAAATCGGCGTACAGCAGGCTCCCATAGTAAATTCCGTATCCTCCGCGCACCACCGTCTTACTGTGCATCATCTGCGGAGACCAGGCGAACCCGACGCGCGGGCCAAAGTCCTTCATCCAGGTTTCGGCCCACCGCTCGTTGTTATTGCCGCTCCGCCCGGGTCCGGTGCCGGCGAAGACCAGCGCGCCGAGCTGGCCGTTGGCTCCGGGGTTGGGGGTACTCAGGCTGATGTTGGAGGTATTCCCGAACCTCTCGCGGCGAGGCACATCGACATCCCAGCGGAGGCCGAAGTTCACGGTAAGCGTCGGGCCGACTTTGAAGGTGTCATACGCGAACACCGCCGCATAGCTGGAGAGCCACTCGGGCTGCGCCGATTTCTGCAGGAGGTTGGAGTCGTGGACGTCGCCCAGCAGAAAGCTGGCGATGCCGTTCCCGCTCAAGTTAGTGAGAGGGGTTCCCGCCGTCTGCCCCCGCTGGAAGTAGTAATTTCCCGAGGTCCGGCTGTTGTCGATCGGCGCATACTTCTGGTAGCGCAGGTCCGTTCCGAAGGTTAGTGTGTGCCGGCCTCGAACCCAGGTCACGCTGTCGTTGAGGCGCAGGCCGTTATCGATGGTATCGCCCACCACGTCGTCGCCGAGCCAGGTTGTGGGGCCCTCCACCAGGCCGATCACCGGGAAATTCTTGCCGTGCGCGCCTTTGATCCCGAGCACCTGATTCCAGTCGTTGCCCGTCTGCGTGCTGTTGGCGACGTTGGCGCTGTTGGTGCGGTTGAAACCGATAATCAGGTGGTTGAACAGCGAGGGGGTGAAGATGTAGTCGTGGCCGAAGCGCAGATAGTGGGTGAAGAAGTCCTGAGAGCGCCCGTTGCCTCCCGGAGTATCAAACACAGGGGTTACGGAGGTACGCGTGTTATCGCGCGAATTGTAAGTGAAGAACAACTTACTCTTGCTGCTGATGTTCTGGTCTATGCGGACGCTCATGGACGTATCCAGAATCGGGAAGTGGAAGGCCAGCGAATAGTTGTTAATGGCGTTGGCGTTCAGGGGGTCGGGATAGAAGGTGAGGATCTTCTGGGCGATGGGGGAGATCAGCCCCGGATTGATCTTGTTGCCGGCAAATGCCGTACGGCATTGGACGCCATTGACGGTCCTGGTGGTGGAAGGGTCGAAAATCTGGCCTTGAAAAATCGGCGTGCCGTCGCAGGGGTTGGTGCCCAGGACGTTGGCGGTATTCAGGGTGCGGCTGAAGTCGCCGTTCTTCTCCGCCACGGTGGGCACGGTGCTGTTGCTGACCCCGCCTTGATTCTGGCGGTACTGCTCCCAGGAGAAAAAGAAGAATGTCTTGTCCTTGCCGTTGTAGACCTTGGGGATGCGCACCGGGCCGCCGAGGGTGAGGCCGTAATCGTTCTGGCGGTCGAGAGGCCGCTGGAACTGGTCGCGCGCGGAGCCCGTCCTCCCCGCCAGTTGGTTGTTGTTGAACCAACTGTTGGCGTCCAGATCCTCGTTGCGGAAGATATCGTAGGCCGAACCGTGATAGGAGTTGGTTCCAGCCTTGGTGACGAAGCTTTCCACTCCACCGGTGGTCCGCCCCATCTCCGCCGATAGCGTGGAGGTGGTGACGCGAAACTCGCTGAGCGCATCGACCGAGGGAGCCGTCTCGTCGAACGACGATCCGTTCTCCGAACGCGACGTGCTGATGCCATCGAGCAGCACCTCGGTTCCGTACGCCTGGCCGCCGCTGATCTTGGATTCGAAGGTGCCGCCGTTTCCGCTGGCGGTGCCTGGTCCGGTCACGCCGGGCGTCAGGAAGACGAAAGCCTCGGGCGAACGCATCGCCTGCACGACACTGCCCAACGCCAGGGGCAGGTCCAGCACCTGTTTCTCGCGAACGACATTCCCGATATCGGAGGTGTCCGACTCCACGTTGGGCGCACTCGCGTTCACCGTGACCGATTCGGTGATGGCGCCGGCTTCGAGGCGAATGTTCAGCGAGGTGGTGGTATTGACCTGGACGACCACGCCGGTAGACTGCCACGACTTGAAGCCGGTGAAGACGGCCGAGATGCCGTAGGTACCGATTCGCATACTGGGGAAGATATACGTCCCGGCGCTGCTGGAGCTGGTTTCGTAGGACGTCCCCGAAGCCTCCTCCTTGGCCGTGATCTTCACGTTTGGAACCACGCCCCCGGATGCGTCGGTGACCGTGCCGGTGACCGAGCCCTGGTTGGACTGAGCCAGCAAGGCTCCTGCGGTTACGGCCGCCAGCAGCACGGCCAGCAGGACCGGCTTATTGTAAAGGCGAACAAATGCGCGTCGTGTGGTCATCATTGTGCCTGCTTTTCCTGGACGGAATGCTTCAGTTTGTCTTCAAGCTTTTGGTTTTGCCCGGTCTCCGCCTGCTGTTTCAGGCGGGTGAAGGTGTCCAGCGCCACCCGGGCTTCCTCGGTGCGGCGCTCGCGGCGATACAACTGAGCGAGATGATAATAGGATTGGCGCAGCATCTCGGGGTCTGCCTGCCGGGCAGCGGCGGCGACCTCCGAGAAATTCCTGATGGCTTCCGCATTGTTGCCCAACTGCGCCTGGGCCCGTCCCAATTGATAATGAGCCTCGAGAGAGTGCGGGGTCCGGCGCAGCACCTCGCCGAGGAGGTCCGCCGCATCTGCGGGTTTGGACTGCTCGATGGCCACCACGGCAAGACTGTACATGGCGGACACATTCTGGGGGTCGATTCCGAGCTCACTGCGAAACTCCGCTTCGGCCATCGCCAGGTTGTTCTGCTTCCAATAAATATCCGCCAGTTGCTGGTGCAGGCCGGGTTCGTCCGGCTTCAGCTTGATGGCACGGGCCGCTTCGGTGACGGCATCGTCTAACTGGCCGGCCTGCGAAAAGGAATCCGCCAGCACCTGGTGAACGCGCCACGAATTGGGGTCGGCCTGGTACATGCGCTCGTAGGCGGCCTTCGAGACCAGCATGTGGGCCCGGCCCAGGTGGTACAGGATGTCCACGTCTTTGGGCCGAAGCTGCGCCGCCGCTTCCAGGTTCGCCACGGCGGCCTCCGGCTCCCCCGCGGCCAGGCGCGCCACGCCCAGCCACATCAGCGCGTCGGCATTGGCGGGGTCCAGCCTGGCCTCGCGCTCGAGGGCGGCGATCGCGCCGGCGTTGTCGTTCACGCGGTAGCGGGCGATTCCGATGAAGATGTTGGCACCGCGGATGCCCGGTTTCAGCGCCAGGCTGCGGTCAAACTCGGCGATCGCCTTTTCGAACTGCCGCTGCTGGAATCGGGCCAGACCGAGGTTGAAATGTCCTTCGGCGAAGGAGGGCTGCAAGCGGATGCACTTGTCGAACGCCGCCGCCGCCTGGTCCGGCTGCCCCTTCTGCAAGGCCTCCGTACCCTGGTGGAACGCAGCTTCGAACTCAGATTCCTGGGCATGGACGGGCCACGCCCACAGAGCCACGGCCAAGCTCGCCGCGATGCGAAAACGACCCAAGTTCCGGCACCCCATTCTCTGAGACTTCGAGCCCTAGTATGGTTCTACTATGACAGCGCTTGCAAGTATGCTACGCTCGCTCCCCTGGTTTGTCAAATACTTTTCGCAGGTTGACGGCGGCGGCCTTCCGATGGGCCGTCCGATTCTTCGATTGGAACGCCTCCCGCCCCGACGCGGCGGGGATTGTTAAACCTGCTGAACGCGCTTCCAGAGAATGGGCCTGACGTTCCGCGGTATAGTAGTCGGCTGGAGCCGGTTTGGACCGAATCTTCGACTCGCTTCTTGCTTCGCGCCTCGTGGTCGCTGCCCTGGCGGCTGGACTCGCTCCGGGGTCCTCGGGCCAGTCGGCGGAGAAACCTCCTCCGGCGGCGGCACAGGGCAGCGTATCGACGGCCGGCGCGCATGCGCCCGTCCTCGATGCCGAGAAGCGTCCGATTACTGCGGGCGGCTTTGTGGACGCGGGGCCGGTAGTTTTTCAGGACATCGCGCAAAAGGCCGGCCTGACGGGCTGGCGCCATACCATGGGCACACCCCGGAAGACGTTCATTCTGGAGACAGTAGGCTCCGGCGTGGCGTTGCTTGATTATGACAATGATGGCTGGCTGGATATCTACTTCGTGAACGGTTCGACTTACGAAGCGGAGAGTGGCAAGGCCCCCGCACCTCACGCGGCGCTGTTTCACAACAATCACGACGGCACATTTACAGATGTTACAGCCAAGGCCGGGGTGACCAATGACCGCTGGGGTTTTGGCGCGGTCGCGGGCGACTATGATAATGACGGCTGGCCCGACCTCTATGTCAGTAACTTCGGTAAGAACCGGCTTTATCACAACAATCGCGACGGCACGTTCACCGATGTCGCCGAGAAGGCCGGCGTGGCACTCGGCGACTGGTCGACCGGAGCGACGTTCGGCGACTACGACGGCGACGGACGCCTGGATCTGTTCGTCCCCGGTTACGTACATTACGATCTGGCCCACCCTCCCGTGCCCGGCTCGGAGGTAGTGGGGTTCAACCACTGCCAGTTTCGCGGCGTGGACATCATGTGCGGACCGCGCGGGCTGAAAGGTGAGAAGGATCACCTTTTTCACAACAATGGCGACGGCACCTTCACCGATGTGAGCGTGAAGGCGGGGGTGAGCGACGAACACGCCTATTACGGTCTGACCGCCGTTTTTGCCGACGTCAACAACGATGGCAAGCCGGACCTGATGGTAGCCAACGATTCGACGCCGAATTACTTGTATATCAACAAAGGGGACGGCACATTCGAGGATGCCAGCATCGCTTCCGGTTACGCGCTCAACGAGAACGCGCGGGAAACCGCGTCCATGGGAATCGCCGTCGGAGACTGTTGGAACAACGGCCTGCTCGATCTGTATAACACCGTATTCTCCGACGATTACAAGCCGCTATACCGCAACGACGGCGATGGTAACTTTACGGAGATCAGTTATCAGCTTGGAATTGCCGCGGTGACTATTCCGTTTCTAGGTTGGGGCACGGGGTTTCTGGACTTCGACAACGACGGCTGGAAGGACCTGTTCGCCGGCAACGGCCACGTCTATGCCGATGTAGACAAGATGAACTGGGGGACAACTTACGCCCAGCGCCCCTTGCTGTTCCACAACGTGCAGGGTAAGTTCGAGTTGGTTCCGCCCGTGAAGGATACCGGGTTGGCGGGCCTCTACACCGCTCGCGGGGCGGCGTTCGGCGACCTGTTTAACGACGGCAAGATCGACGTGGTGATCAATCAGATGGACCGTCCCCCGGTACTGCTGCGGAATGTCTCCGCGGACCGGAATCACTGGGTGGGACTCAAGCTGGTGGGAGGGAGCAGAAGCCCGCGCGATGCGGTGGGAGCGACGGTATACGTGACGATTGGTTCTTCGCGGCAGCGGGGCGATGTGATCAGCGGCGGCAGCTATGCGTCGTCGAACGACCCGCGCATCCACTTCGGATTAGGTTCGGCGACGAAGGTGGACCGCGTGGAGGTTCGCTGGCCCAGCGGCGCGGTCGAGAAACTGACGCTGCCGGCGGTCGATCGATTCTTCACCATCGAAGAAGGCAAAGGCATTGTCAAGTAACCGCTCCCTCACGGTCGTGGCTCTGAGTTTCGCGCTGCTTGGGCCGATCGCTCCGTACGCTCAGGCGGCAGGTTCCACCTTTGTCAATCCGCTGCTTCCTTCAGGGCCCGATCCCTGGGTCACTTATCGGAATGGTTATTACTATTACATGAACACCACCGGAAACAGTCTGGTCATCCGGAAGACGCGCAGCATGGCCGACTTGCAGACCGCGGAGACCAAGGTGGTCTGGAGACCACCTCCGGCCGGCCCTTATTCCCACGAGATCTGGGCGCCCGAAATCCACTTTCTGAGCGGCAAGTGGTACATCTACTTCGCGGCCGATGCCGGCACGAATCAGTCGCACCGGCTCTGGGTGATCGAGAACGCTTCCTCTGACCCGCTGGCCGGCGAGTGGACACTGAAGGGTAAGGTCGCCGACCCAGCCGATAAGTGGGCCATCGACGCGTCGGTGTTCGAAAACGGCGCCCGGATGTACATGGTGTGGTCGGGATGGGAAGGAGATGGGAACGGCGTTCAGAACATTTACATTGCGGAATTAGCCGACCCGTGGACCATCAAGGGACAGCGCGTGAAGCTGTCCACCCCTGAGTATCCGTGGGAAAAGATGGGCGACCGCAACATCGATGTCAACGAAGGCCCGGAGGTGCTGCACCACGATGGCCGGATCTTCCTGATCTACTCGGCCAGCGCCTGTTGGAGTGACTTCTATGCGTTGGGGATGCTGACGGCTTCGGGATCGAGCGACCTGCTGGCTGCATCGTCCTGGAAGAAGAGCCCCCTGCCGGTGTTCCGGCAGTCGCCCGCAGCGCACGCCTACGCGCCGGGGCACAACGGCTTCTTTCGATCGCCGGATGGCACCGAGGACTGGATCATCTACCATGCCAACCCGGAGCCCAACCAGGGTTGTGGAGAGCACCGGTCGCCGCGCGCGCAGAAGTTCACTTGGAAACCGGACGGTACGCCCAATTTCGGAAGGCCGGTACCCATCGCAACGCCGATTTTGCGGCCCTCGGGCGAGGGGGCGAGATGAAGGTTGGCCGGGTAATCCTCACGCTCACACTATTGGGCGCGGCACTGCCAGACTCGGGCACGGACCTTCCGCCAACCCCCGGAACCTTTGTGGACATCACAGAGCGCGCCAAGGTGCGCTTCCTGCACCGCGCCTCGCCCACGCCCAAAAAGTACCTGCTGGAAACGATGGGCTCCGGAGTGGCGCTGCTGGATTACGACAACGACGGACGCCTGGACATCTACTTCGTAAACGGGGCGCCCATTGCGGACCCTACAACCGCCGGCACGGTTCCGCAAAAGAACGGGCCGGCATACTGGAACCGCCTCTTCCACCAGAAAACCGATGGCACCTTCGAGGATGTAACGGAACGCTCCGGCCTCGCCGGGACCGGTTACGGGATGGGAGTAGCGGTTGGCGACTATGACAACGACGGCTATGAAGACCTGTATGTTACCGCCTACGGACGGAACACGCTGTATCATAACAACGGAGACGGCACGTTCACCGATGTGACGGCCACGGCCGGTGTGGCCGGCGGCGGTTGGTCAACCAGCGCCGCGTGGGTGGACTACGACAACGATGGCCGGCTCGACTTAGTGGTGGCCCGCTACCTGGACTGGGACTTCTCCGACCTATGGTGCGGCGAGCACCGCGAAGGCTACCGCTCCTACTGCCATCCCGACCTGTTCAAGCCCGTCAAGCTGCTGTTGTTTCACAACGAAGATGGCAAACACTTCCGTGAAGTCTCGCAGCAGGCTGGACTAACGGTGCCCGGCAAAGCGTTAGGCGTGGCCATAGCGGATTACGACCGCGACGGCTACATCGATATTTTCGTGGCGAACGATTCCATGCAGCAGTTCCTGTTTCACAACAAACACAACGGGACGTTCGAGGAGGTTGGTTTGGAATCGGAGGCCGGGCTGGACGGCGACGGGGGCACGTTTGCGGGCATGGGCGTCGATTTCGCCGATTACAATAACGACGGCTGGCCCGACGTGATCGTCGGCGATCTGGCCAACCAGAAATACGCCCTGTATGCGAATTCCCGGGACGGTTCCTTCCGCTACGACAGTATCCGCAGCGGCATTGGCGCCATGACCATCTTCCACTCCGGCTGGGGACTTCGGTTTTTCGACTACGATAACGATGGATGGAAAGACCTGTTCGTTGCGCAAGGGCACGTGCTGGACACCATTGAGCTGGGTAACCCGCAACTCCACTATAAGGAACCGCCGTTGCTGGCGCGGAACACGGGCCATGGGTTCGCCGATGTTTCGAAGACCGCAGGGAGTGCCCTGCAGCAAAACTGGGCGGCGCGCGGGTTGGCCCTGGGCGATATCGATAACGATGGACGCCTCGACTTAGTAGTCACAACGGTAAACGGTCCCGCTTACATATTGCGCAACGAGACACGAACGGCGAACCATTGGTTGTCCGTGAAGCTCATCGGGCACAAAAGCAATCGCGATGGCATCGGCGCGGTCATCGCGTTGACTGCCGGGGGTGGCACACAGTATCAGACAGTCAGTACCGCCGGCAGCTATTGTTCGGCGAGCGATCGCCGCGCGCATTTTGGTTTGGGCCAGAGCGCGGAGGCGAGTGAGATCGAAATCCGGTGGCCATCGGGGGCCGTCCAGAAACTCCATGGAGTTTCCGCGGATCGCGTGATTACTATCGAGGAGCCGAAGTAAGTTCGCCGCTACACCAGCTTCACTTTGATCATCGTGTAAGAATGCGGCGGGAAACTGTAGCGAAGGCTGCGTCCGTCCGCGGTCGCCGAGCGCTCCACAGTTTTGATCCTGGTCTTGTCGAAATCGTTTTCCGCCTTGATATCGGGTCCATTCACTTCGGAAACGGATGCCGCGCCCGAGAACTGCTTGTCCTCGAGGGCGACCTCGGTTTCGATGGGCTGCGTCTGGTGCCGGTTCACCACGTTGAGCACGAGCGAACCGTTATCGAAGCCCGCCGAAGCGTCCAGGCAGGGCACGTCGTCGAACCGGGCGCACTTGTATGTGGGGCCATCCAGGAATAACTCGAGAGCCTGGCCCCTGGTGTTATTGGCGAATAGCTGCAACGGGTAGTAGATGGTCTGGAGAAACGCGCCTTTCTCATTGGTGAAGATGGGTGCGATCACGTTCACTAACTGCGCCAGGTTGGCGATTTTCACGATGTGGGCGTGGTTGACAAAGGCATTGAGGAAGGTCGCCACCACTAATGCGTCCTCCAGGTTGTAATGCTCTTCCAGGATTCGCCGGCCCCGCTCGGCGTTGCCGCGCGCGCGGTACCACACGTTCCATTCGTCCCACGCAATATAGATGCGGCGATTGCCCGGCTGCCCGGAGAGGGCCGCGTCAATAATCCCTTCGGTCGTCTTAATGCGGTGGTTGAGCTCCACCGAACTTGCCATGAAGTCGGCAAAATCGTTCCGCGGGTTGCCCACATAAAGATGGATCGCGAGATAGTCGGCGTGCTGCCGCAGGAACTGGAGCACGGTGCGATTCCACCCCGTCCAGTCGGAACCGGGGCCGAAATTGGAAGATCCGGCCGCGATCAGCTTGATATTCGGGTCGGTCCATTTCATCAGCTTGGCGGCTTCGAGCGCGAACTTGCCATAGTCCTCCGCGCTGCGGTGCCCCATCTGCCAGGGACCGTCCATCTCGTTTCCCAGCCCCCAGTGCGTCACCTTCCATGGCGCCTGGCGCCCGTTTTGTTTCCGCAGGCGCGTCATGGCGGTATCTTCGGACGAGTTACAATACTCCACCCACTGCTGCGCCTCATTCCAGGTACCGGTGCCCAGGTTACAGCATATGTACGGCTCGGTCTTCAGCATCTCCGCGTAAGTGAGAAACTCGTGAGTGCCGAAGCGGTTACTCTCCACCGTGCCCCATGCCATCTCGAGGCGCGCCGGCCGCCGATCGCGCGGCCCGATTCCGTCCATCCAATGATAGTTCGAGGAGAAATTCCCTCCCGGCCAGCGCAGGAGTGTGACATTAAGATTGCGCACCGCCTCGAGGACATCTTTGCGGTAGCCGTTGGAGTCGGATAACGGGGAGCGCTCGTCAAAGATGCCGCCATCGATGCAGCGGCCCAGGTGTTCGATGAAGTTCCCGTAGATCTTGGGGTCGATGTCTCCGATCACCCGCTCGGTATCGATCTTGATTCGCGCCCGCAGTGCGCCGGTCTGGGCGCGCAGGATGTAGGGAGCACCGATCAGGGAAACTCCGAAGGTGCGTCGCGAGATCTTCATGGGCTGGCTCTCCTCGTGGAAGCGCTTTCAAGGCTGGTCTCAGGGGCGATTGTACGTCCAAAGACCGCCGCCGTCAATGCCGGCACCAAAGAGGGTCAAGCAATTTGGGATCTCCGAATGCCCGTGGCGGCCGGACGGTGCGCGGCTACCGCATGATAGCCCTTGCAGAAAAGGGGCCTTGCCCAGAGAAGAGTCTGGCCGCTACGAATTGCGGCGAGCGGCGGCGATGGCGGCCAGGGACAGGGCGACGAGGCCGAGCGTGGCCGGTTCCGGTGTGCCCGCGGGAGGCGGTGGTGCGGGGGCCTGGCCGATGGCGCAGTTGGGTCCGCAGTTCAGGCGGTAGATCAGATCCGAGTAGTCCAGGAAGAGCGTGCCGTTGCTCGGATCGGGCGCCGCGTAATCGCCGCGGGTGCCGCCGCTGGCGATCACCGTCAGGTTGCCGCTGGCCGGATCGAGCAAGCCAACGAAACCCGCGTTGAGGGTGGGCCCGTTGAAGTTGATCACCAGTTGGCCGTTGAGGGCGCTGTTGCTGGCGATCACGCCCACACCATCGGGGAAGCCTGCCAGCAGGCCGGAATCGAAGACCTGCGCGCCGCTGGCGATGTTAAAGCCGAGGATGCGGTTGTTGATCGCGAGATACGCGATGGCGCCGTCGGGCGACACGGAGACGCCGTCGTAGCCGAGCCCCAGGCTGCCGTGGACCACCGTGGCGGCGCCCGTTCCGCCGTTGGCGAGCGGATCGATATCGATGAGCTGGCCTTGTCCGGTGGTGGCCAGGATATGGCCGGTGACCGGATTGCCCCACATCCCCAGCCAGGGGGTCTCGGTTACGCCGGTAAGCGCATGATTGACGGTACCGTCGGGGTTGAACTGGACGAACTGGCCGTTCACGCCGCCGTAGGCCTGGCCGCCGGCTGTCGCATTCGCGATGGCGGAGCTGTTGGAAGGCACGGCGTGCAGAGCGCTGCCGAGGGTCTGACCGTCGACATCGGCGAAGTTGTAGCGCGTATTGTCCAGGAAGTTGTTCACCAGGACGGTACCGTTGGCGGCCACGGCGATGCCGAACGGCCCCGTATTTCCGGTGAGGCCGGGATCAATGGTGGCAAACGTGGTGAGCGTGAAATTGTCCACCAGGCCGGCCGGGGTCAAAGTCAGAATGCCGGCCGGCAACGGGCTGGCGGCAGTGAAAATCACGGCGATAATCGCCGCGGCGAATGTGATTCCGAATCTCATCTCGTTTCCTCCTAACGGATCGTTACGTTCTGCGAATAGCCTACATTGGACCCGAAGACGCCCATGTCGATCTGGCCGCCGCTGGTCAGGGCTGCCGAGAACGTGCTCGGGGTGGGACCGCCAAAGATCACCAGGTTGGCAAGGCTGTTGGACACTTGCAGCGCCGCGAGGGCGCTCACCGGAATGGTGAACGAGCCCGGCGCCGCCGGGGCGAGACAGGTTATGGTGACGAGGTGATTGTTCGTGCCCACCGACGTTGCCGTATTGGCCTCGATGGTGATCTGGTCGATGCCGCTGCCGGACCAGTTGATGGTAAGGGGCTGGCTGCGATCGATGGTGGTCAGAGAGGCCAGGTTGGTCACGGTGAAGCTGCCGGGGAAAGTGGTGGAGGCGTTGAAGGCGCCCACCTGGGTGCCTCCGCCGGCGGCGAGCGCATAGGCGCCGGCAGCGAGCGTGCCCGCGGCCAGGGCGTTGCTGTAAATCGGACCGATGGGCGTGGCATTGGCTCCCAAGGCGAAGCCCGCAGACAGGCCGGGACCGCTCAGCGGCACCCGCGCACCGGCGTCGAGAGCGGCGCCCGCGGCGGCGGGGTCGGTCGCATTGCGGGGGAGCGTGCGGTCGTGGACGCCGCAGTGGCCGAGGGCGGGGCGCAAGGGCGCGCTCGCAGCCCACTCGGCCGCGGTCCATTGGAAGATTCCGCCGCCACCGTTTTCGATCACGATCGCCGGCAAGAAACTGGTGAGCCGCGTGAGGCTGAAGGCGCCGGCTGTGAGGGTGCCGCCGGCGTCCAGTTTGGCCAGGCCGGCCTGACTCAGGTTGGGATCGACGCAGGCGCCCTGGCCGGCGGTGGCGATGGCGACGGTGACCGCGTTGCTGGTCTGTCCGCCCGCGCTCACCTGCACGGATGCGAAACAATCGGGCGCAATATCGGCGGGCAGGGTGAAGTTGACCTGCCACAAGCCGGGAAAACCGAACGAGGTGCCGGCGTAGAGCGGGGTGACCTGCCGGCCGCCCACGGTGACCACGAAATTTCCGGCGGCGGTCTGGTCGCCGCCGCTGGTGCCCGTGTCGCTGGCGGGGTCGGCGCCGCCGCCGGTGCCCCACAGCGTCAGTATGTCGCCGGGGTGGGCCGGGCCGAGCGCAAAGTTGAGCCCGTTGAACGCCAGGCTGCCGCTGGTGAAGCGCACCAGGCTGATGCCGCCGTTGACGTTGGCGATATTGGATTGCGCCGGGCCGGTGCCGCCGCTGTTGATGGTCACGATGCCGAAACTGCGCGCCACGACAGTGACGTTCTCGGGGGAGCTGGTCTGTCCGTTGTAGGTGACGCGCACGGCGTAGGTGCCGGGCGCGGCGGAGGACGGAAGCATGGCGGCCACCTGGCGGTCGAGGGTGTAGATCATTTTGGCGTCGATGGCGGCGCCGCCCGCGGCCGGCGTGAAGGTGATGGAAGTACCGGAGAGCGTCTTCGGATAGTTGGGGGCCGTGGCCAGGGCGATGGAGGCGGGGCCCAAGGAGCTGCCGAGGACGACGAAGACGCCGCCGGGCGCCAGCACATTCTGGTAGCCGGCGGCATTCTGCACGCCGCCCGCGGTGATGGTGGGTCCGCCCGCCCCCGGTCCTCCCCCGCCCCCGGCCGCTCCAGTCACAGTCAGGATCACATCGATGCTGAGCGGCGAATTGGTGGTGCCGCTGGCCACAATGGAGATGCTGCCCTTATAGCTCGCCGCCGCAAGGCCGGCGGGAGTCACGGAAACGGTCAGCGTTCCCGGCGTGGTTCCACTGCCCGGCGTCAGGTGCAGCCAACCGGCGCCCGTGGAGGTCGCCGCCGACGCACTAAAGGTGAATGCAGAACCGGTGCTGGTGATGGTCACATTCTGATTGGCCGGGGTCGAGCCGCCAATGGTGTACGCGAAGGAAAGCGCGCTGGCGCTGGCGGCAATCCCGGGACTACCCGGAGTAACCGTGCCGCTGCAACCGGTTATCGAGTCCAGCGTGAAGTTCTGCGCCGACGGCGACGCCGAACTCACGGTGGTAGTAAGGACCTTTAGTATCGTCCACGCCGAAGCCGCCGGAAGCGCGGCCGGCAAGGGAGACGAGGACGGGAACAGATTGGTGGGTCCGGAAAGGGAAACCTGCGCACCCACGCTCGTCGTCCCCACGGTGCCCGCAACGCTCATGATCAGGGTGGTGACGATCGGGTTGAAGTCAACCTGTATCAGGGAGACAGTGGGCGGAGACAGGGAGTAGGTCGTGGACCCGAGCGTGAGGCTAGCCGAGTTCCCAGCCACCGCGATCAGGCTGTAGGTGTAGAATGTCCCGCCCGAGCCGTCGGGCGAAAGCGACGGCGCGGGAAGATTGCCGATGTTGATGGTGAGGCTGGCCGCAGTCCCGCTGGCAAGCCGGTAGCATTGAGCACTGGCGGCATGAACTCCCGCCAGTGCCAGAATGGACGCTAAAGGTACGTGAATCCGCACTCCGATGTCCCCCTTTCCCGTTCACCCCGTGGGCCAAAAGTACCAGCCCGCCTATTCGTGCAAAATTGCGTGGACGGGACGTTTTTCCGGTCATGCAGCCAAGCGGTTCATGTAAAATACACGAATCGATTACAGCGCACACCGGATGTGAAACATGCTGGCACAATTCGCGCCGCGGCGCGCTAAAGGAACTCTAAAGAAATCTAAAGGAAGTTAACCCCATGGGTTTCAAGGTTGCAGGCGGGGAGGATGCAGAGGGCGGTGGGCGAAGGTGGCGTTTTGCGCAGTGCGAATTCGACGAGTTCAGCCGCCAGTTGCGGGTCAAAGGCACAGCGGTGGACCTGGAATCGAAGCCGCTCGAAGTGCTCTACCAGTTGCTGCTGCGCGCGGGCGAAGTGGTCACCAAGGAAGAACTGCTGGAGGCGGTATGGCCCGGCGTGAGCGTGGTAGAGGGTTCGCTGGCGACGGCGGTGTCCAAACTGCGCAAGGCGTTGGGCGACGACGATCCGCCCATTGTACTCACGGTTCCGCGGATCGGTTACCGGCTGGCAGTACCGGTGCAGCACAAGCGGGTGGCGGCGCCGGCGGAGCTCGAGTTCGGCTTCCGCGCCGGTGACGCCGTATCGGGCCGCGACCAGTGGCAGCTTGTCCGCAAGCTGGACGTTTCCGCATCGAGCGAGGTGTGGCTGGCGGAACACCCCAAGACGCACGAATCGCGGGTGTTCAAATTCGCTTCCGACGGGGTGCGCCTGAAGGGCTTGAAGCGGGAAGTCACGCTGGCGCGGCTGCTGCGGGAATCGCTGGGGGAGCGGCCCGATTTTGTGCGCGTGCTGGAATGGAATTTCGACGCGCCGCCGTTCTATCTGGAGAGCGAATACTGCGGGCAGAACCTGGCGGAGTGGGCGGAGAGCCAGGGCGGCCTGTTGCAGGTCCCGTGGGCCACGCGGCTGGGCATTCTGGTGGAGGTGGCGCGGGGCGTGGCGGCGGCCCACGACGTGGGCGTGCTGCACAAGGATCTGAAGCCCGCCAACGTGCTGGTGGCGGAACGGCCGGAAGGCGGCCGGCAGATCAAAGTGGCCGATTTCGGCAGCGGATCGCTGATGGAGCCGGCGCGCTTGCACGATCTGGGAATTACCAACCTGGGATTTACGCAGAGTGAGCCGGCGGGAGCCAGCAGCTTGACCGGCACGCTGATGTACCTGGCGCCGGAGGTGCTGGCCGGACAGACCCCCACCGCCACGGCGGACGTTTACGCGCTGGGCGTGATGCTGTATCAACTGGCGGCGGGCGATTTTCGCAAGCCGCTGGCGCCGGGCTGGGAGGCCGGCGTGGAGGACCCGCTGATCCGGGAAGACATTGCCGCCGCGGCGTGCGGAGATCCGGGAAAGCGGCTGCCCAGCGTGGCGGCGCTGATCGAGCGGATCGAGAGCCTGGACCGCCGGCGCGTGGAGCGCAGCGAGCTGGCGGTGGCGCGGCAGAGGGCGCAGATGGCGGAGCGGCGGTGGGCCGCGGCGCGGGCGCGGCGTCCGTGGGCGGCGGCGGCCGTGGTGCTGCTCGTGACGGGGTTGGCGGCGAGCCTGCTGCTCTATCGGACGGCCTCGCGGGAGCGGGACCGCGCCAACCGTCAGACGGCCATCGCCGCGAGCGTCAACCAGTTTTTGGGCGACGATCTGCTGGGGCGCAGCGATCCGTTTCAGAGCGGCAAATCGGGGGAAACGCTGGTGGAGGCCGTCAAGCAGGCGTCGCCCAACATCGACCGGCAATTCCGCGACGCGCCGGAAGTGGCCGCGCGACTGCACCAGACCATCGCCAAGGCTTTGGACAACCGCAGCAATTTTGCCGATGCCCGCGGGGAGTACGAGCGCGCCGCGGCGCTGTACGAGCAGTCCGGGGGAGCGCTTTCGCAGGATGCCATGGTTACGCAACTGCAGCGCGCCATTATGGAGGCGCGGACCTATCAGGTGGGGGCGGCGCCGCTGGCGCGCGCGATCGTGGCGGAACAGGAATCGCGGCTGGCGAGGATTCCCCGGCCGCGGGAAGAGGTGGCGGTGTGGCTGGCTTCGGCGCGGGGCATGATGGCGCTGATCGACAACAACGCCAAGGCCGCGGCGGAGCAGTTTCAGGCGGCCAGCGACCGCGCCGAGAAGCTGCCGGAGTTCGACGAACGCGCGCGGTTGACGCTGAAGCAGCGGCTCGCCTTCGCTTCCATCCGGCTGGGCGATGGCGGCAAAGCGGAGCGGCTCTTCCGCGAGCTGATCGCGGCATTTTCAAGGACCGGCGGGCCGGACAACCCCAGCGTGCTGCGCGTGCGGCTCAATCTGGCGCAGGCGTTCATGATCCAGGGTAAGAACGAGCAGGCCGTCCAGGAGACCAGCAGTATTTATCCCGAGTACGTCGCCCGGCTGGGTGCCGACCATGAGCTGACCATGCAGGTGCTGACCACGCGCGCGCAGTGCGAAGGCACGCTGGGGCGCTGGGACGACGCCATTCGCGACGACCTGGCGGTCTACGACCGGGCGGTGCGCAAGCAGGGGCCGAACTCGTTTTTCGCCATCGCCACGCTGACCGATGCCGCGCTGGCGCAGTGCCGGGCGGGCGATTACGGCCGCGGCGAGCCCAACGCGCGCAAGGCTTTCGAGGCGTCCAGCAAAGCGTTCGGCGCACGCGCGGGGCTGACGGGCGGCACGGCCTACTCGCTGGCAAGCTGCTGGATCGGCGGCGGCAAGCTGCGCGAGGCTGCGCAGCTTCTGCAGGAAATCGACAGCCAGGCGGTGGCCCAGCTTGCCGGTTTTCCGGACTGGAGCGCGAACGTCGCCCTGGCTCAGGGAGAGATCGCGTACCGCAGTGGGGACTATGAGGAAGCGAGGAAGTTTCTGCAATCGGCGGCGCCGGTGTTCTCGCGTCCCGAAGCGGAGCCGTACCAGAAGCACGTGCTGGATACGCTCAGCGCGGCGATCGATAAGCAGCGGGGGCGATGAAGGCAGGGCGGTGCCGTCACGATCACGGCTGGCGCCGGGTGTCGTGACGAACGCCCACTTACCTCGATTTGGGAAAGCCGAGGGTCCGGCGCAGATCACTATGAGGCGCAGGCCTGCGGGCTCGATCCGACAGTGACCTTGCATTCCGTAGTACTGGAGCGTAATTGATTAGCGGGCAGACTACGTCGCCGGAAGTTTTCGCTGGACAAATCGGCGGGTTTCGTTTATCGTAGGGTGGATGAATGGATCCAAGCCACCTCAGCCTGACGACCAACCGGAACCAGTCGAAGAATTGCAGCGGGAGATCAATCGTCTGCAAGCGGAGAACGAGGGGCTGAGAAAGAAAATCAAGGACTTGGAAGAGGAGCTCCGGGCCAGCAAACGGCAAGCGGCACCGTTCTCCAAAG
>JAIQEX010000191.1 GCA_020073615.1 Terriglobia bacterium | reverse complement strand
TTGAAGATCTCTCGGATCTCGATCTTCTCCTGCGCGGCCCCGCCGGGGAGCCCCCGGCTCCTCGTGCGGCGCCCAGGATCGGCCGCAATGATTATTGCCCTTGCGGGAGTGGCAAGAACTTCAAGAACTGCTGTGCAACCTCTTGAGCCCATGGAAGCGAAATCACTGGATCATGCAAATCGCGGAACCCAAGGCTGACTGACGGCTGGAACTCGGTACTCTCAAGGGTATGTAGAAGACGACCGCTATTTGCGAAGCGACGCCGGTAATCTCGCTGCCTTCCTGTTCGGCTTGAAACAGCGGCACGCCCCTTATTACCGCCGAATCGTCGAAGCGATTCGGCAAGTTGCTCCGTTCTTCGACGATTTTGTCCTCATTCCCAAGCCCGAGACCGGCCAGCGATCCATCCTTTTGAATTGGAAAGACCGCGACTCCGAACATCTATTTGGTCCCCATCAACTCTCCGATGGAACATTGCGGGCCATGGCGCTGATTACACTGCTGCTTCAACCGGAGGACCAGCTTCCGGAGTTGATTGTGCTCGACGAGCCTGAAATAGGGATGCATCCCTACGCAATCGAGGTGCGCGCGTCGCTCATCCGCGGAGCATCGGCGCACGGTCCGTTGATTGTCGCCACGCACTCGGTGTCCCTCGTCAACTATTTCGAGCCTGACGACATCGTCGTGGTCAACCGGAGCGATGGTCACAGCCACTTTGAGCGCCAGAATTCCCAATCCCTGGCGGCGTGGCTGAAAGAGTATGATATCGGCGAGTTGTGGGAGAAGAATCTGATTGGGGGAACCCCCTCCCGGTGACCCGGCTGTACGTGGTCGTGGAAGGGCAGGCCGAGGTGAATTTCGTTCGTGATATCCTCAAGCCGCACATCGAAGGGCGCTGGCCGGAACGACTCACAGTGCTGCCTGTTAACCTGAAGGGGGGCTCACTTACGGTAAAGTCAAAAAGCTGAGACGGACACTCTTGGGCGGTCCGGCTAATGACGTGCGCGTCACAACGATGATCGACCTTTACGATCTGCCGGTGGATTTTCCCGGCTATGCGGCGTGCGACGAACATAAAGATCCCTGGAAGCGAGTCGACGAGATGGAGAGATTTTTTTTCGGGGACCTGCAGGACCAGAGGTTTACGCCTTATCTCCAGCTTGCTCCAGCTTCATGAGTTCGAGGCGTTGATTCTCACCGACGCTAACTGCCTCGCGACCTACTATCCGGACAAGAATGTCAGGCTGGCGAAGCTGGCCAAGACGACCAAGAAGCAGTTCAATTCCCCCGAAGAAGTAAACCGACTGACGCCGCCGTCCCGGCGCATCACGGACTTCGTACCGCAGTTCAAATTGCCCTTCGGAGTCTCCGCGGTCAGGGACCTGGGCATCGAGAGAATTCGGGGCTAGTGCAAACATTTCGACACCTGGCTTAGTAAACTGGAAGGGCTGTTTTGATGGTCGAGTTCCCTTGCAGGACCACCGTTTCCGGGCCATACGTCTGGGATCATTCGTTGCCGCCGCCTGTGGCAGTCGATACGGAGGTGGACTTGCCCTCGGCCTTGCGAGCGTACCCCTTGAACCAACTGGTCATGTAGATCTGAGTGCGGAGTTCGAAGGTCGTCGCCGCCGATCCTCCACCTTCGCAGCCGGGCGGGCGCTTAGCGAAGCAGCCGGGACCACGAGGAGTTGCGCGTGATAGGATTAGCGCCGATGATGCGGTCGTTCAGAATCCTGGTTCTGCTGGTTGCGCTGGCCGCCGTGGTGTTGTGCCAAAGGCCGCAGATGGCAGCCGTGGTGGCCGGCAAGCAGACCCTTGTGGGCCGGGCCGCGATGGCGGTGGCCATGGATATGGCGTCCATTCCCGGCTACAACTTTCGTCCCGACGTCGAGAACCGGCTGCGCGAGGGTGGTATCGCCATACTTCGTCCCACCGAAGACCCACCTACCTATCCGTTGTTACGGGTAGGCATCGATGCCGCGATCGTGCAGAAATTGCAGCCGCCGCAGTTGAATTATCACGTGGCCCTGGAGTTCATCCAACTGATCCCGCTCGGAGACGGAAAATACCTGAAAGCCACCACCTGGTCGAGCAGTCATTCCGCGCTTACTCCGTGGAACGGGATACTCTCCGGGCCCCAGGCCGTGGGGGAGATCCAGAAAGATGTCATGAGCCTGCTGGACGGCTTCGTAGAGGATTGGCGCGAAGTAAACGGCCAGACGAGACCGCAGTCCGGATCGCCACCCGCCGTGTCAGGCCGCTTCGACGGTACCTGGCGGGGAACGTACGCGTGTTCCGGTGGCCTCGGAGGCGGGCAAACCGTTTGGGTCATACGAGAGGTCAAGGCAGGCGTTATCCAGGTTGACGAGCAGTGGACCCACTTTATTACCGGGCGCAATGTCTATTCGGGGACGATTGCCGGCAGAAACCTGAATGTGAGAACCAGTAACATGGGCGGTTATGACGTGAAGCTCACGCTGGCGGACGACAACGTAACCTTGCGTGGGACATACGCCGGACATCCCAACCATTGCGACACGATCAATCTGCGGAAATCGCAGTGACGCGCGCCATCGGCCCCTCGCCCGGCTATTCTTCGCCGCGCCGAACCGCGCGCGCCGCCTTCAGGAAAAACGGCACCGCGGCCAGCTCGGCAGCCACCGAGAACGCAATGAGCGCGGCCAGCGAGACATCGTACAGCAGGCCGATCAGCGCACTGCCGAGAAACCAGAAGATTCCATAGCCCGCCGTGAAGATGCCGTATGCCGACGGGCGCCGCTCGCGGGGCACGATGGTCGCCACGGCCGCCGGGATGATCGATTCGTGAACTCCCATGCCCAGCCCCCACAGGACGCAACCGAGCAGGGCCGTGCCGAATCCGCCCAGAAAAGCCAGCGGCGCGGCAAGCGTGGAAAGCAACGTGAGCGGCAGCAGGATGCGAATTCCGAAGCGGTCGAACAGCCGTCCGAAGAGGAGCGATCCGAGGCCGCTCACGCCCATGGCCACGGAATAGAAGACCGGAATCCAGGTGCGCCCAACCACCGCGGTCTTCTGGAAATGGAACGCCATGATGGAGAAGTCCGCGAATCCGGCGGCCACCAGCACGGCCCCCGCCAGGTAGATCCAGAAGACGCGCGGCAGCCCTTCTGCCGCCGCGCCGCGCCCGGGAATCTCCGGGCCTACCGGCTGCGGATAAACGAAGCGGGCGGTCGCAATGAGCGCTAGGGTCAGGATCGCCGGTACCGCCAGCGTCGCAAAGGCCAGGCGGTATTCCCCTCTCGAGGACAGCACGGCGGCGACCACCAGCGGCCCGCATAAGGCCCCCGCCTGATCGAGCGCCTCATGAACCCCGAACCCCCAGCCGTACCCCATCTCCTGGGCCGCATGCGACAGCATGACGTCGCGCGGGGGATTGCGGGTGGCCTTGCCGATCCGTTCCATGACGATCAGCGCGGCCGCCAGTTGCCAGCTTCCGGCAAAGGCCAGCAGGGGCACGGCCAGCATCTGGATGAGGTAGCCACACAGCGTGATCGGCCAGAATCTTCCGGTCCGTTCGCTCAGACGCCCCGACACCAGCCGCAAGCCATAACCCAGCAGTTCACCCAGTCCGGAGACGACGCCGACCGCCGCCGCGCTCGCGCCCAGAATGGCAAGGTACGGTCCGGTGATGGAGCGCGAGCCTTCATAGGTGAAGTCGGCAAAGAAGCTGACCGCCCCCATCATGAAAACGAACCTGAACGCTGTCTTTTTGTTCACCGCTCCCGACAGGGTAGCACCGCCGGCCCGCTTCGCAGTGCACGCCGCTCGACGGCCCGAATCGGTAGTCCGGATTCAGCGGAAAATTGCTACCCGCGGCCGGCCCACGCCGCTTCGAAGCGCTCCATGGTCACGAACGACGTCTGCGTGCCCGCCGCTAGCGTGGACAGCGCGGCGTACACATTGGCGCGCGCTATGGCCTCCTCTTCGACGCCGCCGCCCGCCAGGAAAAAGGCGAAGCTGCCGATGAAGGCATCGCCGGCGCCGGTGGTATCGACCGGCTCGACGGCATAGGGCGCCACCTGGCGGCAACCTTCCGGGCCGGCGCACAGGGCGCCGTACGCACCCAGGGTTACGATGACGCGCCGCAGACCGCGCTCCAGCAGCGCGAGCGCGCAGGCACGGGCTCCGTCCAGGTTGCGCACCGGCATGCCGCTCAGCGCTTCCGCTTCGGTCTCGTTGGGAATCACGTAATCGGCGTCGGCCACTTCGGCGAGCGAGAGCGCCTGGCCGGGCGCCGGGTTCAAAATCGTGCGTATACCGTGGCGGCGCGCGAAGCGCAGCGTATGGTACACCGTCTCGAGCGGAATCTCGAGCTGCAGCACAATGCAATCGGCGCTCAGCAGGAGCTCCGCCGCGGCGTCCACATCGGCGGGCAGGAGGCGGTCGTTGGCGCCCTTCACCACCAGGATGCGGTTCTGGCCGGAACGGTCGACGAAAATGGGCGCCACGCCGCTGGAGGCGCCGGGCGTGATCAGGACGTGGCGCGCGTCGATGCCGCGGGCCTCGAAGTTGGCGATGGTGGCCGGCCCGAACAGGTCGTCGCCCACGCGCGCCACCATGGAAACGCGCGCGCCGCATAACCGCGCCGCCACTGCCTGGTTGGCGCCTTTGCCGCCGAAGCCGAGATGAAACGCGCGCCCGAAAATGGTTTCGCCGGGCCGCGGGAAGTCGTCGGTGAAGGTGGTGAGATCGACGTTGGCGCTCCCCACCACCACGATGTGTGGCGGCCCGCTCACTGCCGCGCGCCGCCACCGCTGGCCGTGCCGGCGGCTCCCGCGGGCCGGTTGTAATTGGGATAGGGCGGCCGGTGCGGCTCCGGCACCGGGTGGTCTTTCATCTGCTGCATGGCGATGGCCACGGCGCGCTCCAGTTGCGGGTCGTGCCCGTCGTGCATGGCCTTCGGGTCCAGATCCACTTCCACGTCGGGCGTGATGCCCTTGTTCTCCACGTCCCAGTGGCCGTCGGGATTGAAGAAGCCGAAGCTGGGCGCGGTCACGTTGCCGCCGTCCATCAGCGGCGGATAAGCGCCCACACCCACCAGCCCGCCCCAGGTGCGCTTGCCCACCAGCGTGCCGACCTTGTTGTAGTGGAACATCCACGGCATCATGTCGCCGCCCGAGCCGGCAAATTCATTGATCACCATCACCTTGGGACCGAAGATGGCGGCGGCCGGCGTGCGGTAGATGGCGCCGTACCGCGGGCTCCACCAGCCTTGCAAGGGACGCGTCATCACCTCGATGACGTAGTCGGCCACCTGCCCGCCGGCGTTGAAGCGGTCGTCGACGATGGCGCCCTGCTTGTCCGACTGCGCGAAATAGTAGCGCGTGAACGCGGTCAGTCCGCCCTGCCCGGTATCGGGCATGTAGACGTAGGCCAGCTTGCCGCCGCTCAGCTCATCCACCTGGCGGCGGTTGCCTTCGACCCACGCCTGGTTGCGCAACTGCGCCTCGTTGGCTACCGGCACCACCGTCACCTCGCGCGCATTGGCGCCCGATGGGTCGGCGCCCACGCGCAGCAGCGTGTGCTTGCCGGCGGTGTTCTCGAGCAGCCGCGAAACATCGTCCTTGGCGGTCAGCTCCTGCCCGTTGACCGAGAGCAGGTATTCGCCGGCCAGGACGTTGAGCCCGGGCGCGGCCAGGGGCGCCTGCAACTGCGGATTCCAGCTCTCGCCGGTGTAGATCTTTCTGATGCGGTACCGCCCGTTGGCGATTTCATAGTCGGCGCCCAGCAGGCCTCCGGGCACGGCGCGCGCTTGCGGTATGTTGCCGCCGCCGCCGCGCAGATGGCCCACGGTCATGTCGCTGATCATGTCGTGGATGATGTAGTTCAGGTCGGCGCGCGAGCCCAGGGAATCGAGATACTTCTCGTATTCCTTTTCGGCGTCGGCCACGTTGACGCCGTGCAGGTTGGGATCGTAGAAAAAGCTGCGCTCGATGCGCCACACTTCGTGATACATCTGCTTCCATTCGGCGAGGGGATCGACGTTCACTTCCACGCTGGCCAGCTTCAGCGCGCCCTCGCCCGGCTTGACCGGCGCGGCGGCGGAGACGATGACGAATTGCGGACCGGCGGGAGCCGCGGCGCCGGCAGCGGGACCGCCGCGGCCGCCACCGCCCACGCCCATCCGCAGCAGCATTTTCTCGCCGTTGGCGGAAAGATCGAACGCGCCGACCCCGTCCGCCAGCTTTTCGATCTTGCGCGTCTTGAGGTCGAAGCGGTTCAGCATCGCGCCGCCTCCGAACCCTTGCCCGCGGCCGCCGGCGATCTCCAGCAGATAAATGACGCCCGCCTTGCCGGCCACCAGCGTCTGGTAGGGACGCGCCGGAACGGGCAGCGCCACGATGCGCTGGGCGAGCTTGTCGAAATCGATGCGCACCGGTTTCGGCGGCGTGTTAGCGGCCGCGGCGCCACCGGCGCCGCCGCGTCCGCTGCGTCCTGGGCCTCCGCCAACGGCGCCGCCTTCGGCGCCCGCCGGCGGCGTGGCCCCCTCGGCGGCCGGCTTCTCCTCGTCGCTTTCCGGCGCCAGGGGCGAAGGAACATTATTCGGCAGCACGGCCAGGTAGACGCTCGAGGTCACTTCGTGCTCGTCGCTGGTCATGTCGAGGCCGCTCGAAGTGGGGCCGTAGTTGGTGCTCGCGGTGAAGTAGAGATACTGCCCGTCGCGGTCGAAAGCCGGATGCCGCGCATCGCTCATGCCGTCGGTCACCTGCTTGCTCTGCCCGCTTTCGAGCGAATAGATCGATATGGCGCGCAGGCGGTTGGGCAGCGACCTGGAGTAGGCGATCCACTTGGAATCGCCCGACCACCCGAAGGTCATGCCCTGCTCGCTGACGTAATCGGTCGCGACTTTGGTCGGCTTTGCCGCCGCCACGTCCACCTCCCACAGGTTCAACTGGTTGTCGTTGAACGCGAGGTGCTTGCTGTCGGGCGACCAGTGCGGGTTGGAGTAGTAAGCCGATTTGCCGGCCAGCGCGATCTTGCGCGTCTCACCATCGCCCGACTGCGATTTGATGTGCAGCGCGTACTCGCCCGATTCGTCGGAGAAATACGCGATCGACTTGCCGTCGGGCGACCAGGAGGGCGACCGCTCCATGACGCCGGGCGTGTTGCTCAGGTCGCGGATATCGCCCTTCTCCGCCGGCACGGTGAGGATTTCGCCGTGCGCCTCAAAGACCGCGCGCACGCCGGCGGGAGAGATCCGGGCCTCGCGGATCTCGCGCGCCACATTCTGGAAGCGCGGGCGCACCTCGGTGAGATCGGCGGCGATCTCGACCGGCACCGGGTGCTCCTTGCCGCTGGCCAGATCGTAAATGTGGATTTGCCCGAACTGCTCGTAGACGATTCCGCCCGGGCCGGCGCTGGCGGTGATGATGTCCTTCCCCGTGTTCTCGATCAGCTTGTCGATCTTCTTGCTTTGCGGGTCGAAGCGGTAGAGCGTCACCGGGCCGTTGCGGTCGGAGAGGAAGTAGATCTTGTCGCCGATCCACATGGGGCTGAAATCGTTGGAGTCGGTGCGCGGCACCTTCTCGGTTTTCAGGTCGGCGAAATTGACCAGCCACAGGTAGCTGGCGCGGCCTCCGCGATACCGCCGCCACGAGACGAAGTTGTTGGTGTCGGTCGCGAACTGCCCCCCATCGAGCGGTTCATACACCATGCGCTTGCCGTCGGGCGAATACGCCCCGGCATAGCCCATGGGCAGCGGGAGCGCTTCGGGCAGGCCGCCTTCCGGGGACACGGTGAAGAGCTGCGTGTAGCGCGAGTAGCTTTCGCGCGCGGAGCGGAACAGGATGCGCTTGCCATCGGGAGTCCAGCCCACCACGCGGTCGGCATCGGGGTGGTACGTGACGCGTTTGGGCACGCCGCCGGTGAGGGGAACGGTGAACACGTCGACGTTGCCGTCATACTCGCCCGAAAAAGCGATGGTGGCGCCATCGGGCGAAAACGCCGCCCCGCTCTCGCTGCCGGTGCCGGCGGTGAGCCGCGTGGCCATGCCGCCCTGGCGGCTGACGCTCCACAAATCGCCGGCATAGGAAAAGACGATCTCGGTTTTGTTCATGGCCGGCTTCTGCAAAAGGTGCACAGTCCCGGCGGCGGCGAACGCAACCGGCACGGTCGCGCTCAGCATGGCGAGCACTCTGACGAATTTCATAGCTGAACCTCTGGAGCTTTAGTGTATCGAAAATCGGACCCGCTGGACCGAGGGCGGTGTGGGTGCGCCATGGCCGTTCCAGCCCCTGACGGCAATTGTGGGACTGCCCCCCTCTGGTCCGCAGCCGGCTCCTGGCCGGCTTTGTGGTTTGGCCACCCACTTCTACGGAATGGCGTTAGACGGCAACTTGACTGCGGGCTTACGTGGCGGGCCACTGACCAGAAGCCATTTGCGTCAGTAAACGTTTCGCGACTAGGGAGGGTCTAATGCCGGCAGTGGTCCCGAAGCCGGGCCAAAGTCCGAGATGGCTTCTCGCTCATGTGGATCGCTTCCCGATTCCCGGCGATTCCAAGCACCTGGTAACAAAACACTGGGCCGGGAGCAGGCACCCGGGTCGGACGAGCCTCACGGGCCGCAGTAGTCGATGCCGCCGACCCAACTGGCTCGATGCGGGGCGTGATGAAGAGCCACCGGACGGAACAGAATAAATGAATATTCCTTAATCTCTTTGGTATGCTGGACGTACAGACATGGCGGGAAACAAGACAACGTGGATGCCGAAACCACCGGCGCTTCTTTGCGTTATGCTCGCCGCCTCGCTCTGTGCACCCGTGCTTTCGACAAGCACCTCGGTAGAACAGCGCGGCCAGCCCACCCAAATACTGGCCCTTGCCGGTTCGTCACCAACAATCCTGGTGAATCGGGGTGGTCCACGAGTCGACCATTCTAGGCAGCGCACGGTTGTCGACTCAACTTTTATTCTTCTTTCTCTTCAGAGTCCTGCTCCGGACCGCGGACGGTCAGTAAGTGCTGTCGAAGACTCTTGGCCGCAGTCGCGTTGTGCTGCCAAGGCGCAGAGCGGGCGCTCGCCTCCCGTCGCAATCTCCGAAAAATCGGTAAGGTGTGGCTACTTTTGGAACGACGGCTAAGGCGCGCAGAATGAGGGGGTTGGGTTCAAATGGGGTGGCGTCGAGTAGCGGCAAAGGGCGGGATATGAAAATATCCCCGGTTTTCGTTCAGTCTCGATCGGCGGATTGAGCGAGTTTGGCCTGGTGACGCAAGACAGTTTGCGACAGCGTTTCGAGTGCAGGATCGTGGCGACAGGCGCACTGAGCCTTGCCACACTTCATCATGCGCTTGAGAAGCGTCCCTTTGCAGAAGTAAGAAGTACTCCAGTTGTTGAAATTCCCGTTTTACAGTCTGAAAGCGTTGCGCGTACCGGTCCGGGACCGAAGTGGATTGGAGTTGTCGAGGTCTGCTCATAATTGTCTGGACAGGATTCCATTCTTACGGTAATAGATACCGTAGGAATATGTCAACAACAAATGCCGTCACCTCATTTCTGCCGACGCCATTCCCGCCGTGCTGCCCCGCCCCATTCCCGATCCTGGAGTTGCAAGTTCTCCCTGTCGCAGCCGTCAACACTCCAGCGGCCCGCGAACTGGCTTCACTGGAGGCTTGGTTGGCGTCCCGTGACGCCCTCCAACTCCCACTTCACCAAATTGAGTCGCAGCAGCAGCACAAGGGACGCGAGGTGCAGCGCTTACTGCTTC
>JAIQEX010000027.1 GCA_020073615.1 Terriglobia bacterium | reverse complement strand
CGTCGAGCAGGTTTGCCGGAATGTGAAACGGTGGCATGGCGGTGACCAGCGCGAACGCTGGGTGGGATCCGGACTCCTGGTCGCCGAGAAGCAGTTCCGCAGAGTTCAGGGGTACAAACAGATTCCAATCCTTATCAGAGAATTGGTGGCTCTTACTCCGAATAAGCTGGGGGTTGCTAAGCGGAGAAAGGCGTCGTAGAGTGGGTTACGCGGGAGTCGCAACTTTCAACGGAATTCCGGGCGTTCCCGAGCCACTTGCCGGACTAAAGAAATTGGCATTTCTACTCCGGCGCAACTCATCGGCTTTCGACCCCATTTGCTTTTCTTCGATCCTGTCCTTGAAATGCATGCCGATTTTGACAGCCGCCTCCACCAAGATCTTCACGATCCCCGTTTCGATCATCAGAGAGATCCTCCTTTATCCACATTGTACCGTTGGAATTCCTCGGGTTTGTTGTCTAAATGCAATCTTGACCTTTCTCCTGCAACCGAAATAATGTCGGAGCATGCCATTTCCCCTCCTGCCACTTGCCATCGGCGCTTTGTTTGGCAGCGCCGCGACCAAAAAAGAAAAAGAAGATTTTCAGGCCGTCAAGGGGAGAAAGAAAAAGAACGGGACTACCGGGAAGGCTTATGTAAGGAAGAAGGCCCGGCCCAGATAGCCAGCGGTGTTGATCGTGCAACCGCCGGTTCACATCACAGGCGCTCCGATCGCCGACTGGATGGTCGTCGTTGTCGGAGCGTTCGTTTGCCTGTATTGGCTCAGAGCTCTTCGCCTCGCAAGAGAAGGCGCAAGACTATTCCTGCGAAATCTCCTAAGAGCAGTCGTAGTCTTCAGTCTTCTGATGATGATTCTCACTGCCGTGCGCCTGCGGACGCATTTGCTACCTTCCCAAGAACAACTCATGGCCGGTTTCGTGGCGCTCATCGCTTTTGGCCGGTGGCAGGGTCGGAAACGATCACGGTATATCCCGAAGGCGACAAGAAGAGCGGTCATTGAAAGGGATTTGAAGGGTGAGAAGTTCGATCCCCAAAAGCATCACGTTGACCACGTGTGGCCATTCGCAAGGGGAGGGAGTCACACGGCCGATAATCTGAGAGTAATCGAAAAGAGAAAAAACCTGCAAAAAGGTGCGAAGCGGCCCCGGATGCGGGAAATGTGGTGATGGCACGCCCGTTAATCCCGACGATTGCGCTCCCTTACGGTCGCGGCTCTGACCGGATCACCTCCGTCTGGAGGTAGGGGCGCAGGGGTTCGGGCACCACTACGCTGCCGTCTTGCTGCTGGTAGTTTTCGACGACGGCCACCCAGGTGCGGCCAATGGCGAGGCCGCTGCCGTTGAGGGTGTGGACATACTCCGACTTCTTGCCGTCGCGGCAGCGGATGGCGGCGCGGCGGGCCTGGAACGCCTCGAAGTTGGAGCAGGAGGAGATTTCCTTGTAATCGTTCTGGCCGGGCAGCCAGACTTCGATGTCGTAGGTCTTGGCGGAGGAGAATCCCATGTCGCCGGTGGAGAGCACCACGGTGCGGAAGGGCAGGCCCAGGCGGCGCAGGATGTCCTCGGCATCGGCGGTGAGTTTCTCGAGCTCTTCGTAGCTCTGTTCGGGGCGCGTGAACTTCACCAGCTCGACCTTCTGGAACTGGTGCTGGCGGATGATGCCGCGCACGTCGCGGCCGTAGGAGCCGGCCTCGCTACGGAAGCAGGGGGTATAAGCGCAAAGCTGGATGGGGAGCGCGGCGGCGTCGAGCGTTTCGTCGCGGTAGATGTTGGTGACGGGGACCTCGGCGGTGGGGATCAGCCAGAAATCGTGGCCTTCGCACTTGAACAGGTCCTCCTTGAACTTGGGCAACTGGCCGGTGCCGTAGAGGCTCTGGGAGTTCACCAGGAAGGGCGGCAGCACCTCGGTATATCCGTGCTCGCGGGTGTGGACGTCGAGCATGAAGTTGGTGAGCGCGCGTTCCAGGCGGGCGCCCAGGTTCCAGTAAAGGGCGAAGCGGGCGCCGGTGATTTTGGCGGCGCGCTCCAGATCGAGAATGCCCAGTTCGGGACCCAGGTCCCAGTGGGGCTTGGGTTGGAAATCGAACTGGCGCGGCTGGCCCCAGCGGCGGACTTCCACGTTGTCCGCGGCGCTCTTGCCGGCGGGGACGGAGTCGTGCGGAATATTCGGAATGCCGGCGAGCAGCTCCTGGAATTCGCCGTCGAGCGCCTTGACCTGCTCATCGAGCGCCGCGATCGCGGACTTCAGCGCGCGCACCTGTTCCTGCAGCTCGGCCGTGGCGGCGCCCTCGCGCTTGAGCTTCCCGATATTGACGCTTTCCGCGTTGGCGCGCGCCTTCAACTGCTCGGCCTGCGAGATGGCGGCGCGGCGCTTTTGATCGAGCTCGCGGAACTGGTCGAGCGAGGGCAGGTTGCCGCGCGTGGCAAGGCGTTGCGAGAGGAGGTCGAAATGGCTGCGGAAGTATGCGAGATCGTGCATTTCCCTCCATGCTAGCGCAAGCGTGGAGGGCTACTCTTCTTCTTCGTCGACTTTCACGGGCTCGATGTCTTCTTCCTCGAGGATCTGGTGGCAATCCAGGCATTCGAGGTAGTCGATGCCGTCTCGGCGGGCGATGACGCGGGTACGGGTATGGTCACAGGCGGGCGACATAAAGCAACGCTTAGATGAGATTTATTCTAACCGGGCGCGTGGGGTTGTCAAGCCCCCCTTTGGGCCGCTTCCGGAATCCGTTCCGCGGCGGTTAGCGCACCCGATTGTCCCCGCTGGTCCCCAGGCTGCGGGCAGGATCGCCCCCCACGGGCGGGCGGCGCCGCCGGCCCCACCAGTGTCGGCCCCGCTACGCCGGTACCGGAACCCCCATCTTCGCGTACCACGGAGTGGCCGACCGAATCGCTTCGTTCACCGCGTTGATATTCTTCGCGCCTTCCCGTTGCAGCCACTCCTCCAGTGCCTTGGCGCCCTGCTTGGCGTAGACCGGAATGCCTTCCTTCCAGGTGGCACGCCCGCACAGCACGCCGGAAAAATCGGTGCCGGCTTCCACCGCCATCTTGAGCGACTCCACGAACTGCTGGTTGCCGACGCCGGCGCTCAGATAGATAAAAGGTTTGGAGGCGACGGCCGCGCCATCGCGAAAATGCTGCAGCGCCTCTTCGCGGGTGTACGCCTTCTGTCCCTTGAAGACGTTCGCACCTTCCACGTATTCCGCGTTGACCGGCACCTCCACCTTCAGTACGTCCACGCGGTACTGCCGCTTGGAGAACTCCTCCATGCTCTTGCGGACGATCTCGGGCTTGGCCTTGGCGTACTCGAAGCCTTTCTCATCGCCGCCCTTGGCGTCGTAGCCGACGAATTCCAGGAAAAACGGGATGGCGTAGGTCGCGCATTCCGCGCCGATGCGCTCAATGAAGGCGTGTTTGACGTCGTTGATGGAGGCGTCTTCATACGGCGTGTAATAGATCAGGATCTTGACCGCGTCGGCGCCCCAATCCACGATGCGCTTCACGGAAACGTGGGGCAGCAGATCGGGCAGCCGTCCGGGTTGGGTGTTGTCGTAGCCGCTCAATTCGTACGCCAGCAGCAGGCCGGCATTCCGGCTGCGCGCTTTGGCGGCCTCCAGGCCGAATTCCGGATCGAGGAGAATGGCGCTGGCGTGCGGCGTCAGGACCCGGCTCACCACCGTCTTGAATTCGCTCATCATGGCGGGCGTGATCTCTTTGACGCCCACGGCGCGCGCCGCGGCGAGCGATTTCTGCAGGCTCCCGCGCTGGTCCATGGCGGCGGCCGCGATCACGCCGCGCTCATTAGAGAGCGCCTTCATGCGCTTCAGTTTTCCCTCGGAAAGTGTCATAGGCAACATTATCCCATAGCGATTTGCGTTCCAGACTTGCCGCCGGGCATGGAGGCTCGATGGCAGCGTTCGTTCGGCAAGCAGGAGGCTTCCTCGGAGCGGGTGACACGAGCGGCAAGCACCCTTGCCGTTGTCCTGCGAAAGAGCTACCTTTATGTCCGAGATAAGGAGGCCTGCATTATGTCGATAAAACGATGGGCGGAGTCCTCCGCTCTATGGGCGGCGATTCTGCTATGTGCATCGAGTGGGCTTGTGGCTCAGTCGCCAGATTCGGCCTATCTGAAAACCAAGGTAAATCCTGGGCGAGCCGGCGTTTTTGTGGATGGCAAATACGTGGGGCCGGCGGCAAACTTCCGGATAGCCCGAAAGTACATGTTGCCCCCTGGCCGGCATGAAATCCGGCTGGTTGAGCCGCGCTACGAGGAAGTGGTTACGACGGTGGAACTCACGGCCGGCAAGACGAGCACTCTTTCCCAGACATTGAAGCCGCTGCCGCCCGCCAAGGGTCCCTTTGGGACGCTTCAAACCAAGAGCGCCAACAAGTTCGACGCCGTTTACATCAATGACAAGTTTTACGGGCACGCAGGCGAGTTCAACAACTCTTCCCAAGGGCTTCTGCTGCCCGCGGGAGAATACACGGTCAGAATCGAACCCGTGGCCGGCGGAAGCAAGATCGTGAAGAAGGTCCAGGTCGAGGCCGGCAAGACTGTGGTGGTCGAGTAGTAGACTTTGATCGGATTGAAAGGAGGTTGTCCTATGCCTTTAGGCAAAAGAGCGACGGCGGAGTTCATCGGTACGTTTTGGCTGGTATTCGGTGGATGTGGCAGTGCCGTCCTGGCAGCCGCATTTCCAAATCTTGGCATTGGGTTTGTGGGCGTGGCTCTGGCGTTCGGATTGACCGTGCTAACCATGGCGTTCGCCATCGGCCATATTTCGGGATGTCATTTGAATCCGGCGGTCTCTGTGGGTCTGGTGGTGGGGAAACGGTTTCCCGCCTCGGAACTGTTCGCCTATGTGGTGGCGCAGGTCGCGGGAGCAATCTTTGCCGCGGCTGTGCTGTATGTCATCGCCAGCGGCAAGGCGGGATTCGATCTGGCGGGCGGATTCGCTTCCAACGGCTACGCTGCGCATTCCCCGGGCGGGTACTCCCTGGTAGCGTGCCTGGTTGCCGAAGTGGTGCTCACGTTCATGTTCCTGATCATTATTCTCGGTGCTACCGACCGGCGCGCTCCGCAGGGTTTTGCGCCCATCGCCATCGGACTCGGTTTGACGCTGATTCATCTGATCGGGATCCCGATCACCAATACATCCGTGAACCCTGCACGGAGCACGGGTCCGGCGCTGTTCGTGGGCGGCTGGGCCGTGCAGCAGCTCTGGCTCTTTTGGGTGGCGCCGATTCTCGGAGCCGCGCTTGCAGGGCTGGTTTACCCGGCCGTTGCGGCGGAGCCCCGATCGAAATTAGCGAAACAGGCGGCGGCAGCCGATTGACAGACATGACGCAACATACTCCAAGCCCCGGCGCGCTCAGGCGGCGCGCCATCGTCGTGGGATTCATTGTCGCTGCCGGCCTTTTTCCCTGCGCCGCCTGGGCGGATCAGGTAGTGATGAAAAACGGCGACCGGGTCACCGGCAGCATCGTCAAGCAGGATGGCAAAACGATTACGGTCAAGACGGTGAATTTCGGGGTCGTCACCGCGCCTTGGGACCAGGTGGCTTCCGTGAGCTCGGATCAGCCGGTCAATGTCGTTCTCAAAGACGGCAGGACTGTGCGCGGAACACTGACCACAAGCGAAGGCAAGGTCGCGGTGGCCGCCCAGGACACGAAAGTGGAGGTGCCTCCGGGCGAAGTCACCAGCATCCGGAACGCCGACGAGCAGAAGGCTTACGAGCGCCTGCTCCGCCCCGGATGGGGACAGCTTTGGAGCGGTACCGCCAGCCTCGGCTTCGCTGGTACCGCCGGCAATGCCAGGACGCTGACCTTCACCACCGGCGTCAACGCTGCCCGGGTAACGAACACGGACAAGACCTCGCTGTATTTCAACACCATCAAGGCGTCGGCGGTCGTCGGCGGCAAAAGCGCGGAAACGGCCGAGGCCGTTCGCGGCGGCGTCGCCTACAGCCACAACGTCTCGCCGCGCCTGTTCCTGAACGCTTTCAACGACTACGAGTACGATCGCTTCCAGAATCTGGACCTGCGATTCGTCCTCGGCGGTGGTCTGGGCCTCCACGCCCTCAAGACGGAGAAGAGCCGCCTGGACCTGCTCGGCGGCGCCGATTTCAACCACTCGAGCTTCAGCACTCCGCTGACGAGAAACTCCGCCGAGTTGTTCTGGGGAGACGAGTATAGCCTGAAGCTGAGCGCCGCCACTTCCCTGGTGCAAAGCTTTCGGATGTTCAATGACCTGACCAACGGTGGCGACTACCGCGTGAACTTCGACATCGGTGCGGCCACGAAGTTGTCGAAATGGCTTACCTGGAACCTGTCGCTGAGCGACCGTTATCTGAACCACCCGGCTACGGGACGCAAGACCAACGACTTCCTCTACACCACCGGCATTGGAATCGCATTTGCGAGATAACGCGGCGACAGGCATTCCGCCTGGCCCGTAGCCCGCGCCCGATCCGTGCCGGGCTACAATGAAACCAATGCGGTACTGTCTGTGTTTGCTGGCTCTCGTTCTGGGCTCCGTGCATGCCGCCGATTCGCTTCCCGGCGAGACGCTGCGGGGCACGCTTCGCCTGCGCGCCGGGCAGGCGCCGGCCGTCGAAACGGCGGATCACAAGCTGGTCGCGCTCGCGGGCGACGATTCCACCGGCAAGCTTCTTCATGACCAGCGGCTGAACGGCTTCACTGTCGAAGCCAGGGGACATTTTACCGCGCCCGGGCAGTTCCTGATCGACCCCGTTCATACCCACTCCCTGCTGGTGCGCCAGGACGGCCGGCTCAAAATGATCACCTACTTCTGCGAAGTCTGCAATATTCGCTCCTATACTCCGGGACCGTGCGTCTGTTGTCAGCGGGAGACCGTCCTCGACCTGCGCGACCCGGACGAGAAATGACGCCGTCCGCCATCTATTCCGCCCGCGAGATCGAGGTGGAGGGCATCGCCGTGGTGCAGCTTGCCGATGCCGCGCGGGACATCGCCGTGTCGATCGCGCCGGCCGTCGGCAACATGGCATACGAAATCACCTGCGGCGGGAAGAATATCCTCTGGCTGCCCGATCGCAGCCTTGCGAAATTCGCGGGCGCGCGGAAGTTCGGCGCGGTCCCCTTCCTGGCCCCATGGGCCAACCGCATCGCCGAAGATGCCTATTGGGCCAACGGCAAGCGGTATCTGCTCAACGCGGGTCTGGGCAATCTGCGCCGGGACAAAAACCATACGGCCATCCACGGGCTGCTCAGCTTTTCGCAGGCCTGGGTACTGGAGGCGTCCGGCGCCGGCGAGCACTCCGCCTGGGCCTCCAGCCGCCTGGAATTCGGCAGGCATCCCGATCTCATGGCGCAGTTCCCCTTTGCCCACACCATCACCATGACCTACCGGCTGGCGGAGGGCGAGCTCGAAGTGGAAACCCTGCTCGAAAATCAATCTGCCGAGCCCATGCCCGTGGCCATCGGCTATCATCCCTACTTCCGCCTTCCCGGCGTTCCGCGCGACCGCTGGCAGGTCCACCTGGCCGCGCGCGATCACCTGGTGCTGGACCGCAACCTCATTCCCACCGGCGAGCGCCGGCCGGTGGAGTTCGCCGACCCGCATCCGCTCCGCGAGAAGCCGCTCGACGACGTATTCACCAGCCTGGTCCGCGAGGCCGACGGGCGCGCGCGCTTCCGGGTGGAGGGGGAACGGCGGAGGATCGGCGTGGCATACGGGCCGAAGTACACCGTCGCCATCGTCTACGCTCCCGCCGGTCACGACTTCATCTGCTTCGAACCGATGGCGGCCATCACCAACGCGTTCAACCTGGCCCACGCCGGCGTCTACCGGGAACTGCAGAGCATCCCGCCCGGAGGCGAGTGGTGCGAGAGTTTCTGGATCGCAGCGGGGTTGTAGGTCAGGCTGCGCCCAGGCAAATCATTTTGCCGCTGCCGCCGGAGGCGGTACCCTGGAGGACGATCCCGTGACGGCAATCCACTGCGCGAAAGGAAACCTGTAAATGGCCGGCTACATCGGCGCCATCGATCAGGGCACGACCAGCACCCGGTTCCTGATCTTCGACCGGTCGGGGAGGCCCGCCGCCGGCGCGCAGAAGGAGCACGGGCAGATTTATCCGCAACCGGGATGGGTGGAGCACGATCCCGAAGAGATCTGGCGGCGCACCCAGGAAGTCGTCGTGGAGGCCATGGCGCAGCGCGCGCTGCGGTCCACCGATCTCGCGGCCCTGGGCATAACCAACCAGCGCGAGACCACCGTGCTGTGGAATCGCCGGACGGGACGGCCCGTAGCCCATGCGCTGGTGTGGCAGGATACGCGGGTGGCGGACTACATTCCCGCACTTTCCCGCGACGGCGGCGCCGACCGGTTCCGGGAGAAGACCGGCCTGCCGCTCTCGACTTATTTCAGCAGCCTCAAAATCCGCTGGCTGCTCGACCACGTTGCCGGCGTACGCGAACAGGCGCAGGCGGGCGAGGTGCTGTTCGGCACCATCGACACGTACCTGGTCTGGCAGCTCACCGGCGGGACCGGCGGAGGCCTGCACATCACCGACTGCACCAACGCCAGCCGCACCCAACTGATGGACCTGCGCACGCTCGACTGGGATGCCGATCTGTTGCGCGCTTTCGACATCCCGCGGGCCATCCTGCCGGAGATCCGCTCGAGCAGCGAAGTATACGGGGAGGCCGTGTGGCCGCCGGTGAAGGGCGTGCCCATCGCTGGGATCCTGGGGGACCAGCAGGCCGCCCTCGCCGGGCAGGCCTGTTTCCAGGCGGGCGAAGCCAAAAACACGTACGGCACGGGATGTTTTCTGCTGATGAATACCGGGGGCGAGATCGTGCCGTCGCGTTACGGCCTGCTCACCACCGTCGCCTTCCAAACGAAGGGGCGGCCGGCCAGCTACGCGCTCGAAGGCAGCGTGGCCATCACCGGCGCGCTGGTGCAATGGATCCGCGACAATTTCGGACTCATCGGCCGCAGCCCGGAAATCGAATCGCTGGCGCGCACGGTGGAGGACAACGGCGGCATATACTTCGTTCCGGCCTTCTCGGGGCTCTATGCGCCCTATTGGAAGCACAACGCGCGCGGCGTCATCGCCGGCCTCACGCGATACACCAACAAGGGACACCTGGCGCGCGCCGTGCTCGAAGCGACGGCCTTCCAGACGCGCGAGGTGGTGGAGGCCATGGAACGGGACGCCGGGGTTCCGGTGGGGGTTCTCCGCGTGGACGGCGGAATGGTGGAGAACGATCTGCTGATGCAGTTCCAGGCCGATATCCTCGACCGCGTGGTGGTGCGCCCCGCGGTGCAAGAGACCACCGCGCTGGGAGCGGCCTACGCAGCCGGCCTGGCGGTGGGCTTCTTCCGGGATCTCGACGAGCTGCGGTCGCGCTGGGCCGTGGATCGTACGTGGAAGCCCGCTATGGACCCGCGCCGCCGCGAGCGCATGTACGGCTTCTGGAAGAAAGCGGTCACGCGCTCGTTCGACTGGCTGGATGCCGGGGAGTAAACCGTGAATCAGGGAATGTTCGGTGAGTTCATGGGAACGCTGGTGCTGATCCTCATGGGGAACGGCGTGGTCGCCAACGTCCTGCTGAAAAAGTCCAAGGCGGAGGACGCCGGCTGGATGGTGATAGCCACAGGCTGGGCGTTGGCGGTGATGGCGGGCGTGTTCACCGCGCTGGCGTGCGGCAGCAGCGACGCCCACTTGAACCCGGCGGTGACCCTCGGCTTTGCCCTGCGGTCGGGCGATTTCAGCCGGGTGGCGACTAACATCGCCGGGCAGATGGCCGGCGCGCTGGCGGGCGCCACGCTCGTCTGGCTGCACTTCTTTCCGCACTGGCGCGAGACTCCCGATGCCGATCGCAAGCGCGCCTGCTTCTGCACCACGCCGGCGATTCGCCACCCGGCGGCGAACCTGCTCAGCGAAATCATCGGGACGTTCGTGCTGGTGCTGGTCGCCGGCGCGATTTTCTCGAAAGCCGTGTCAACGGCTGGACCGGCCGCGGGACTGGGGCCCTACCTGGTGGCCAGCCTGGTGTGGGGCATCGGTTTGAGCCTGGGCGGAACCACGGGATATGCCATCAATCCCGCGCGCGACCTGGGCCCGCGGATTGCGTATACGATTCTGCCCATCGCGAAGAAGGGCAGCGCCGACTGGGGGTACGCGACCGTGCCGGTGATCGGCCCGCTGCTTGGCGGCGCCCTAGCCGGGTGGTTCATCCGCCTGGCGCACTTCTGAGGTCCAGGCAGTACCACTTACTCGATGCGGAGGGCCACGGCCGGATCGATGCGCGTGGCCCGCCGTCCCGGCAGATAGCAGGCGGCCAGCGCGGTGGCGAGCAACAGCGCCGCCACGGCGAGGTATGTCGGCGCGTCGAATGGCTTGATGCCGAACAGCAGCGCCGCGAAGTAGCGCGACAGCCACCACGCGCCCACTGCGCCCAACGCCAGGCCGTACGCCACCGGCCGCATGCCCTGCGAGAGGGTCATCGCCAGAATGCTGCGGCCGCTGGCGCCCAGGGCGACGCGCAGCCCAATCTCGGCGGTGCGCCGGCTCATGGAATAAGAAAGCACTCCGTAGATGCCGGTGGTCGCCAGCAGCAGAGCCATCCCGCCGAACACCGCCAGCAGCATGGTGTTGAACCGCTGCGGCGCCACCGAACGGTGCACCACTTCGGCGAACGAGCGCACCTCGGCCAGCGGCAGATTCGGGTCGAGCGAGGCGACGATCGATCGCACCGTGGGCACCAGCGCGAGCGGATTGCCGCTGGTGTGGATCACGATTTCGCCGGGAAGCGCATTGCGGCCGTAAGGAAGATACACGGTGAGCGGCGGCTCGGCATTCAAACCGCGCTCGCGCATGTCGCCCACCACGCCCACCACTTCGGCATCCAGTTCGTTCTGTCCCTTCCACAGGGTGGCATGCCTGCCGACGGGGTCTTCATGGGGAAAGATCGACTTCGCCAGTCGCTCGCTGATCATGACGCGCCGCACCGGTACCGGCTGGCCCGGCTCGGTCCAAACCGGCTTATCTCCTTCATCAAAAATTCTTCCCTTGAGCAGCGGCAATCCGAGCGCGCCGAAATAGCCCGGCGAGACCACGCGCCAACTGGCCCAGGGGATGTCGCGTCCGGAAACTTGCCGTGCGGAACTGGCGGCGATTCCCATGCCGGGATCGTCTCCCTCCACCGGCCTTTGGCTGACCGCGCCGGCCGATATCACTTGCGGCACCGCCGACAAGCGCGCGAAGAACCGGTCCAGGAACTGCTTGCCCACGCCCTTCTCCCAATACGAGTTGGGCATGCTCACCGAAAACACCAGCCGGTTCTCCGTCTGAAACCCGCGGTTCACGCTCATCAACTGGCTGAAGCTGCGAATCAGCAGACCGGCGCCCACCAGCAGCAGAAAGGAGAGCGCCACTTCGCCCGTGACCAATGCCGCGCGCAGCCGCCACTGCCCGCGGCTTCCCGTCTGCCGGTCTCCCTCGCGCAGCGCGGCGGCGATGGCTCCGGCCGGCGTCTGCCACGCGGGAGCAAGGCCCGACAGCACGCCGGTGAGCGCCGCCATCAGCACCGCGAATCCGACCACCCACGGGTTCAAGCCGGCATCCGCCAACCTGGGTATGCCGCGGATCTCCAGTGACTGGATGGAGCGCAGCGCGGCGTACGCCAGCGCCAGCCCGAGTGCGGCGCCCGATCCGCTGAGCAGCATCGACTCCATCATCACGAAGCGCACCAGCCGCGCGCGGCCGGCGCCAAGCGCGGTACGCACGGCAATTTCGCGCTTGCGGGTCATGCCGCGCGCCAAAAGCAGGTTGGCGATATTCAGGCAGGCGATGAGCAACAGGAACGTAACCGCGCCGAGCAGCACCCAGAGGGCCCGCCGCGTGGCATCGTCGGCGATCCACGTGCTGGAAGGCTCCATGCGAAATCCGATGCCCTTGTCGTTCTTCGGATAGGTCTGCGCCAGCACGCCGGCGATGCGCTCCAGATCGGCGCGCGCCGATTCCGCCGAAGCGCCCGTCGCCAGCCGTCCCACCACCTGAAATTCGAAGCTGCTGCGGTCGGCGTCGGGGCGGAAGCCGAATTGCACGTAAGTCTGGTCGTCGATCCACGGCTCGCCCGGCGGAAGCACGCCCACCACGGTGAACGTGGCGTCGTTCAGGCGCACCGTCTTACCCAGAATCTGCGGATCCGCGGCCAGCCGGTTCTTCCAAAAGCGATGGCCCAGGATCACCACGTGGTCCTGGCCGCGCTGGTCCTCCTGGTACGAGAAGTCGCGGCCGAGCAAGGGCGAGACGCCGAGGGCGCGAAAGAATCCCGCGCTGACCGCGATGCACCGGACCTTCTCCGCGGGACCGTTGCCAGTCAGGTTCGCTTCGTCGTAGTGGTAGGCGCCGACTTCCACAAACGAACGGTTCCGCGCGCGGAGATCCCAGAAGTTGGCCTCCGTGAACGACGCCTGATTGAACCCGCGATCGTGGCGCGTCTCCCACAGCTCAAACACGCGGCCGCTGTCGCGAAAGGGCAGCGGCTGCAGCAGCGCCGCATGGAAGACGCTGAACACCACCGTGCTCGCGCCCATGCCCAGCGCCAGCATGACCGCGCCCGTCACCGTGAGCGCGGGATTGCGCCGCAGGCCGCGCAGCGACTGGCGCAGCTCCGCCCCCATGGAGCTCAACGCCGCACCGCGGCGGATGTCGCGCACCCGTTCCTTGATCTGCTCCGCGCCGCCCAGCTCCAGCAGGGCTTCGCGGCGCGCCGCGCGCGGCTCCGCTCCCGCCCGCGTCTTCTCGTCTTCGAGCATGGCCTGGTAGGAGCGGATCTCCTCGTCGAGCTCCGCTTCGACGCGCCGCCTGCGCGCCAGATTCCGCCACAGCGTCCGGATTCGGTGCATGACCGGTCTCCTCCTTCACTCGTACAGACATTCTATATGAAGAAGGAGCCGTCCGTCAACGCTTAAGTAGGGCAGGCCGGGAGGCCTACCCTACTTTTTCTTGCCGATCACGACCCGGCCGTTGAAGGTATGGAAAGTAATCTCCGTGCCGCCGCCGTTGATGGTGCCGCGGATGGTACGGTCGATGCGCACGCGGAACTTGCCGTCGGGGGTGTCGTTCTTCTCGGTGATGGCGGTAGCGCCGCCGAGCGTGATGTCGAAATCGCTGTAGAGCGATCCGTGATCCGTTTTCACCGTCACATTGGCCTTGACGTCGGCGGGAAGAGTCACTTCGATGCCGCCGTTCAGCGTGCTGAAGGAGAGCGGCTTGGCGGGGTCCACGCGGTCCATGGTGACTTTCATCGGGCCGTTGAGGGAGTGCGCCGTCACCGTGCCGGAAATATTGGTCAGCGTGATGTGCCCGTTGAGGCTGTTGGCTTCCACTTCGCCGTGTACGCCATCGGCGGTGATGGCTCCGTTGTTGGCCTTGAGCTTGAGCGAGGTATCGACAGGCACGGTGATGATCAGATTGCTATTGCCGTTCATTCCGTTGCGGACGGTGATGACGTTGTCCTCTTCGGTGACTTCGAGGCCCCGGGCCGGCAGATCGATGCGCCTCATGCCGCCCGCCGTGGTCTCCGCCTTCCGGCGTGACTCGGCCGAGGGTCCCGTTTCCACGATCACCTCCTTGCCGCTATAGATCTTGACCGTGATCGCGCCGTTCAGCACGTGCGCGTTCACCACCCGGGGATGGGATGTGTTGCGCGCGGGCACCACTACGCGGCCGCCCGCGGTCTGCTGTGCGCCTGCCAGCGCACAGACGGCTAGTATCAGGCCCGGAAGGGCCAACCATCGTTTCATCGCAGTATCCTTTTCCTACTTCTTACTGACCTTTGGAGTGCAGGCGGATGGAGCCGTTGAAGGTGTCGAACGACATCGCCGGCCCGCCCTTACCCGCGCGTACCTTCGTGGCGTGGTCCGAGGAGCGGTACACGAACCGGCCGCTCTGGATCTCGCCGCTGACCACCGACGGAAGGGTAGTCACATCGAAATCCGAATAGACGCCGCCGTGGAACGTCTTGAACTGGAGGTCGGCGTCGAGGCCCGGTTGCAGATAGACGTCGATGGAACCGTTGAAGGTCTTGAAGGTCGCCTCGTGCGCCGGGTTGCGGGTGAAGGCGACCTTCACCGGTCCGTTGAAGGTGTTGACCGAGCCGGAGCCGCCCATCTCCTGCAGGTCGATTCCTCCGTTGAAATTGTGCACCTCGAAATCGCCCGACGTGCCCTTCACTTCGATATTGCCGCGGTTAAACGTCTTCAGCACCAGCTCCGTGTCCGGCGGTACCTGGATGTCGTAGTCGAACTGGACGCGGTAGCCGTAGTAACGGTCGCCGCGGTAGTTGTTGCCGTGGGACGAGCGCGACGGGCCGTCCACGTACAGGCGCACGGAATTGCCCTGCTGCGAAATATCGAGCTTCACGTCGCGCTTGGCTTCCGCCACCGCTTCGGTGGATTCCGCCCGTATGTGCTTCTGGATGGTGACCTGCACCTCGGCACCGCTGGCGCCGGTCACGTGCACGTAGCCGGAGAAGTTATCGACCAGCAGCTTCTTGGCCCCCGATCCGGCGGAAACATTGAACGAGCGGCGAATGGTCTCCTGCTCCTCGTGCCGCCAGTCGCGGTCGTCGTCGTGGTCCAATGCCAGGGCCGGAAAGACAACCAGCGCCAGGGCGATCAGCTTCTTCATTTCGGCACCTCCAGTTTCCCGATGGCCCATGTGGCGCGCTGGCGGACGTCGGCGTCCACCTGCGGCTCACGGGCGAGTTTGCGAAACGCCGCCAGGGCGTCCCGGTCGTCGATCTGTACCAGCAGGTCGATCAGAGCGATCTGCACCAGCGGGGAATCCTGCACCGGCACGGCATCCACCAGCGCCCGCCGGATTTCCGGATTGGCGGCGTACTTTTCCAGCGCATCCACCGCGGAGAGCCGCACGTTCACGTTGGAATCGTGATTCATGGTGTGGAGCAGCGCCTGCTGCACCTGCCGGTCGGGCTGGGCGATCTGGTCGCTGTAGCTGGCGCCGCGAATGCGCGAGCTGGGCGATTGCTCCTGCAACAACGACAGCGCCACCAGTTGGCGCAGGTTTTCCACCTGTCCTTTGAGCTGCGCCACCTCGGTGGTTGCGGCGGGAGCCGCGGCCCGCGGCGCGGCAAGATAGCGGCCGGTCAGACCGCCCACGATCACGAGCGCGGCCGCCATCGCCGCCTGCCACGCGGTGCGCGTGGGCCACCAGGCGAAAATCCGCCCGCTGCGTTTCGCCGATACGATGGCGCGCTCCTGCGCCTGCTGCATTCCCGCCTGGTAAGCTTCCAGCACCTCCAGGAAACGGGAGCGCATGGCCGCGTCCGGTTCGGGCAGGGGGAGGGACTCCAGTCCCCGCCACACCACGCCCAACTGCGCCACCTCGGCGCGGCAGGCTGAACAGGTATCCAGATGCGCGATGAATCTTTCGCGCGCGGCGTCGTCCAATCGGCCGGCCAGGCATTCCGGAATCTGCTCGCGCATTCGTTCGCAACTCATGATGCTCGCTCCCCACTCAGTGCGAAGAACCGGTCGCTCAGGTCGCGCAGCGCCCGGTACACCCGCACCTTGACCGTTCCCACCTCGCATTTCAGGACGGAGGCGATCTCTTCGTACCGCAACTCCAGAAACCGGCTCATCACCAGCACCTCGCGCTTCTCGCGCGGCAGGGCCGCGAGCGCGCGCCGCAGCAGCACCGTCTGCTGCCGGTTCTGGGCCTGCCGGTCCGGGGCCGTCTCCGACGATCGGAATTCCACCACTTCTTCCGGCATGGTCACCTCCGCCTTATGGCGGCCCGCGTAGTCCAGATGGGCGTTGCGGCCCACCTGGAAGATCCAGGAGCGGAAGGAAGTACCCGGCTGGTACGTGTGCCGGTACTTCAAAATGCGGAAGAACACTTCCTGCACCAGGTCTTCGCTCGCCGCGCGGTTGCCCGTGAGGTGGAGGAAGAAATGGAACAGCGCCCGGTGATGGCGGTCGAACAACAGTTCGAGCCTTCCCACATCGCCCGCCTTCACCTCCTGCATGAGCTGTTCGTCTTCCACTTGCCTCCGCTTACGTAATGGAATACCGCCGGAACCGGAAAAGGTTACCATTTTCCCGGCGTGGGCGCGTGGGCTGACAAGAGAGGAAGCGAACAACACGTGGCGTTTAGACTGACGGGTGCTACCGGAGTCTACCCTCGTCCTAAGCTCTCTCAGCAGTAGCACACCCAACAGAATCGCGAGAGAGGAACATCCAAGCGGGGCGCACAGCCGAGTGCGCAACCCCACTCGGATCCCCGAAAAGCAGACGCTCCATCAACTGCGCCTTGACCCCATATATTGGGTAACGTCAAGAAGTTTATCTATTAGTGGAATCAATGCTCTACGGCGAATAGAAAGCGAAGCTCCTTTTTCGACTTTAGAATGTGTCTTCACGGATTCCGCCTCCAAACCGGAACTGGGACGGAGAATCAAAATGGATCTCCCTAGGATTTCGAGTGGTAACGGAAACCCCTGAATGCGGTGAAGCCGATGACCATTGCCGAAGGCCTCCTCATATTCGTGACGCTGTTTACAGGACCGGTAGCCGCCGTTCAAGCGGAAAAATGGGTCGAACGGCGGCAAGCAAAGCGAAAGGGTAAGCAGTACGTCTTCCGAACCCTCATGGCAACTCGTGCGGCTCGTGTCTCGACAGAACACGTCCAGGCTCTCAACATGATTGATCTTGAGTTCTACGGCGGGGGGCCGAAGGAGAAAGCTGTTCGGGAAGCGTGGAAACAATACTTGGACATCCTGGACACTCGACCCGAATCCGACGCTGCGGGCGCTTGGGGAATGCGGCAGACCGAGCTTTTCGTTGACCTTCTGTACGAGATGTCGAACAGCCTGGGCTACGATTTCGACAAAACCCATATAAAGAACAGTGTCTATTTGCCAGTAGCTCACGGAAACCTTGAGCAAGACCAAAACGTCATCCGAACCGGGCTCGTGAACATCTTTACGGGTAAGGCTGCGTTTCCAATTGTGGCGCAAGCTGCTACGGAGGAGGAGGCCAAAGAGCAGGCTCAGTTGCGAAAGTTATTGATGGAATACCTGTCGGGTACGAAGCCCCATCCGGTAAGGATCGTTACAGACCCGCTTGCCGCATCAGCAGTTGAGCCAGAGAATTGAGATCACAAGTACCGAAAAACAGTTGGGTAAGTCCGAGCGTCGGCTTCAACAGCAGAAGGGGAACACGTCCCTGAACGCCGTGGAGGATCTGATCATGATTTTCGAGTTGAGAACTGAGTCAGGCACGCGCAAGCTACTGGCGTTGTCATATCCCTACGCTGCCCAGCGTGCAAGTCCAAAGAGTACGCCCAAGTGAAAAAAAGCCCCGCGTTGAACACATGGGCTGACGATTCTACACCTGTGCCGCCGCGGCGACATGGAGGGTGGCGAAATGCCGGTGCGGGAACGCACTCTGTTGAGGCAAAATAGAAGGAAGCGAACAGCGCGCGGCGTTTTGGACTGAAGGGTGCAATCGGGGTCTGCCCGCGGTCGAAGTTGCTGGCTAATGGGAATTTCTGGATGAGGTGTAAGTGACGAAACGTTCAACCGGCTTTATCTGTACCTGCCTTCTGCTGGCGGCTGGAGCGGCTCCTGCACGGGGGCAGGAGAGGAAACCCGCCGCCGCGCCGCCGCCCGCGGACGCCGCCGAGGCGGCGCCCGATCCGCAAGCCGCTCCCCCGCCGCAGACTGCGCCTCCAGCAACTCCGCCGCCGCAAACTCCGCCGCCGCAGACTCCCCCGCCGGCCGATACGCAAGCTCCGCCGGGGCGGTCGGTATTAATCAAGCAGCCTCCCCCGCCGCCGCCCAAATTGCCGGATGTCCGCATGCCTGGCGAAATGGGATGGTTTGTGGGCGTAAGCGGATGGTTTCCGAGGGAGGAGCCCGGCTTCGACAAGGGCCGCGCGTCGCTGTTCACCAACCCCTCGAAGCTGCAATTTTTGGGCAAGCCGAAAATTGCCCAAGGGGGCGAAATCGGCATGGCGGCGGGCGCCCACAACACATTACGGGTGGCCTACTTCGAATCGCGGGCCGCGGGAAATTTCACCACCGGCCACGACATTACGGTCCTCGACCAGACCTACACCGCCGGCACCTTCGTCACCACCAATTACCGGCTGCAGAACGTGAAAATCTCGTTTGAATACCTCACCTGGCCCTTCCCCGTGGAGAGCCGCCGGTTCCGCTTGAAGACCCTGTGGCAACTGCAGTACGTCAACTTCCGGTCGGCGTTCGATGGGCCCTTTCTGCCCACTACCGACAGTTCCGGCAACCTGCTGACCGACGCCAACGGGAACCCGATCAGCTTCGCGGCGCAGCAATCGAAATGGTTTATCTCGCCGAGCTTTGGCCTGGGCGTGGCTCACTACGCCTCCAAGTATTTCCGCCTGGAAGCCAATGCCAGCGGGTTCACCATTCCCCGCCACACCACCATCTGGGATGCCGATGCTTCCGCCAACATTCGCTTCGGGCACTTCGAGCTGCGCGTGGGGGGCAAGGCATTTCACTTCAAAACGTCGACCCAGCAGGACTTCTACATGCACAACATCATGGGCTCCGCTTTCGCCGGCCTGCGCTGGTACTCGAAGTAGGAGCACGGCCGGCGCCGCCCAGTGCCGCGATCTCCAGCGCCGTCAACTCCCGCCATTGGCCGATCGGTAAGTCTCCGATGCGTACCGGTCCAATGGCCGTGCGCACCAGCTTCATCACCCTGCTGCCTACCGCCTCGATCATTCTGCGCACCTGCCGGTTTCGTCCTTCCGCGACGATGATTTCCAGGTGGGTGCGCCGGGCGCCATCCCGCAGGCGCCGTACCTCCGCCGGCCGCGTGGGCCCGTCGCTGAGCTCGACGCCGCGGCGCAACTGCTCGATCTGCTCGTCGCTCAGCAGGGTCGCCGCCTTCAGTTCGTACGTCTTGGGAACCTTGTGGTCCGGGTTGGCGATGCGCTCGGCGAACGCGGTGTCGTTGGTCATCAGCAGCAGGCCGCTGGTGTCCAGGTCGAGCCGTCCCACGGGCGATAGCCAGGTTCCGGCGGGCACAAGATCGTAGACCGTCGGGCGGCCCTCGGGATCGCGCCACGTGGTCAGGTAGCCCTTCGGTTTGTACAGCAGAAGGTAAGTCTTGGTGGCGAACCCTAAGGGTTTGCCGTCCAACGTAATGCGGTCCCGTTCCAGGTTCACCCAATGGTCGGGATTCTGGACGATCTTACCGTTTATACGCACCCTGCCCGCCCCGATCCAACTTCGGGCATCCGTACGGGAACCCACACCTGCCTTGGAAAACACTCTTTCCAGGGTCTTTAGGGTGCCACCCGCGGGAGGTGTATTTTTTCTTGTCATGTGGTATTCTTAAACATATTAGAACTAATGTATCAGTACTTCCAGGACTGATCTTACGATAGGCCCTCATCTACCAACGGGCACGATTCTAATCCGCGGGGCGCGGCAACTTCTGACCCTGCGCGGCCCCAGGACCGCCCGCCGGGGAACCGAACTTCGGGACCTGGGCATCATTCCCGACGGCGCGCTGCTGATCCGCGACGGCGTGATCGAGGAGGTGGGGACCAGCCGCCGCGTGGAGAACTTGGCCGGAGCCCGCGAGGCGACCGAGATCGACGCCACCGGGCGCGTCGTGATGCCCGGTTTCGTGGACAGCCACACGCATCTCCTGTTCCCCGCGCCGGGGACGGTCCCGGAGGACGAGGAGCATGCGGCCAAGGTGGTCCGCGCCACCACCGGCCAGCGTCTGGAGGCACGGGCGCGCGTCTACCTGGACGCCATGGCCCGCCACGGCACCACCACCGTGGAAGCCAAGACGGGCTGCGGGCCGGATGAGAGTGCGGAGATCAAGATCCTGCGCGTCCTTTCCCACCTCAAGCGCGACCCGCTCGACGTGGTGCCGACCTTTCTTTTCCGCCTGCCGGACCAGGAACCGGACCGCACCACCAAAGCCGCGGCCGAGTGGGTCTTCACCGACCTGCTGCCCAAGATCCGCCGCCGCCGCTTGGCGCGCTGCGCCGATGTCGTCTGGGATGCCGACCCCGCCCACCAGGAGTATTTCGCGCGCTATCTCCAGGCCGCCCGCGCTCTGGGCTTCTCCTGCAAAATCCATGGTGATCGCCTCACGCGCGCCGCCCCGGTCACGGCGGCCGTCGGTCCACTGGTGGCGAGCATCGATCATCTCGAGCACGCCACCAGCGAGGAGGCCGTGCTCCTGTCCGGGTGCGCTTCCATGACCACCCTGCTGCCGTGCGTCTCCTTCAACGGCGGCGGCCGCTATGCGCCAGCCCGCGCCCTCATCGATGCCGGCGTGGCCGTCGCGTTGGCCACAAATTTCAACCTGCATCATACGCCCGCGTTCAACATGCAAACCGTGATCGCACTGGCCTGCCTGCAAATGGGAATGACCGCCGCCGAGGCCATCTCCGCCACCACCATCAACGGCGCCCATGCGCTTGGTTTCGCGCAGCGCGCCGGCTCGCTCGAACCCGGCAAGCAGGCCGACCTGCTGATCCTCGGCATTCGCGACTACCGCGAGTTGGGCCAGCACTTCGGCGGAAACACGGTCTACATGACCATGAAACGCGGCCGATGCATTTATAGGGAAGGCGGCGTGGCCCCGCAACCCATCGAGACTCAGCGCGCGATGTGATCGAAAACGTGGGAAAGCCGGCGATGGCCGCAGGCCGCCGTGCTATGATCCCCCCATGAATGCGAAACCATCGGTTGCCGCGCTCGCCGTGCTCCTGGCGGCGGGCCTCGCCGTAACCGTCATCACCCGCGCGCCGGCACAACAACGCGGCGGAATGAACCCGCAGCTCGTCGCTACGCGGACTGCGGCCGAAAAGGAGCTCGAAGACCTCGCCATTATCGAGCGCAAGGTGATGGTGCCGATGCGCGATGGCAAGCACATGGCGGCCGACGTCTACCATCCCCGCGACACCTCCAAGAAGTACCCCATCATTTTTGTACGAACGCCGTACAACTTCAACTACTGGGATGTGCGCGGCGGCGCGCCGGCCGACATGAACGCCCGCCTGGCCGCCATCAAACGCGGATACGCCTGGGTGGACATGAACGAGCGCGGCCACTTCTTCTCGGAAGGCAACTACGACATTCTGGGTCCCCCGCGCACCGACGGATACGATGCCATTTCGTGGATGGCGGCGCAGCCGTGGTCGAACGGCAAGGTCGGCACCATCGGGTGCTCTTCGACGGCCGAGTGGCAACTGGGCGTGGCCGCGCTCGGCAACCCGGCTTTCGCCGCCATGATCCCGCAGGGATTCGGCGCCGGCGTGGGACGCGTCGGCCCCTACTTCGAGCAGGGGAACTGGTATCGCGGCGGCGCCGTCCAGATGCTGTTCATCGCCTGGCTCTACGGGCAGCAGAACCAGGTGCGGCCCATGTTCCCGCCCAACACCTCCCAGGACGACCTGGTCCGCGCATCCAAAGCTTTCGATCTGGCGCAACAACTGCCCCCCGTGGACTGGTCGCAGGCCCTGCGGCACCTTCCCGAGATGGACATCATCAAGGCGGTGGACGGGCCGCACGGCATCTTCGCCGACCGCATGGAGGTCTCGACCGGCGGCGCCATGATCAAGCGCACGCCCAACGATCCGGCGTGGTACCGCGGCGGCCTGTGGCACGACGATATGCCGGTGAATGTGCCCGGATTCTGGTTCATGTCGTGGTACGACGTGTCGATCGGGCCGAACCTGGCCGCGTACAACCACGTGCGCCAGACCGCCAGGGGCGAGATCGCCAACCAGCAATATGCGGTAATCGCGCCCACGCTGCACTGCGGCTACAAACGCGCCACGGAGAATACCGTGGTGGGCGAGCGCAACGTGGGCGATGCGCGTCTCAACTACGACGAGCTCACTTACGGCTGGTTCGATTACTTCCTGAAGGGGGAAAACAACCACATACTCGAAACCATGCCCAAGGTACGTTACTACACCATGGGTATGAATAAGTGGCAGACAGCGGAGACATGGCCCCCCCAAGGTGCGCGGCCCATGACTTACTTCCTGGAAAGCAGCGGAAAGGCCAACAGCCTGACCGGCGATGGCGCGCTCACGGCAGCCGCTTCCGGCGCGGACCACGCGGACAGCTTCACCTACGACCCCATGGACCCGGTGCCCTCCTACGGCGGCAACGTCTGCTGCACGGGCAACGCCGTCACTGGCGGCGCCTTCGATCAGCGCAAGATGGAGGCGCGTCCCGATATCCTGGTCTATACGTCCGAGCCCCTCCAGGAGGGGCTGGAAGCGAGCGGACCCATCGGCGCCACGCTCTACGTTTCCTCCGATGCGAAAGATACCGACTTCACCGTAAAGGTGCTCGACGTCTATCCCGACGGCGCCGCCTACAATCTGGACGAGACGATTCAACGCCTGCGATACCGCAACGGATACGACCAGCCGCCGGCGTGGCTGGAAGCGGGCAAGGTGTACCAGGTGACGCTGCAGCCCATGACCACCAGCAATTACTTCGCGGCCGGCCATCGCATTCGAATTGAAGTATCGAGTAGTAACTTCCCGCGATTCGACCGCAACATGAACACCGGCGGCAAGAACTACGACGAAGTAAAAGGCGTGGTGGCGCAGAATGCCGTGCATCACTCCGCTGAGTATCCGTCGCAAGTTACACTCACGGTGGTGAAGCGGTAACATGCGGCTGTGGCGCCCGATCGAGAAGCCCCAGTGAATGCCAAGATTGGCGCCGCCCACGCGGCCGGGCTGTTGTGCCTGGCGCTGGCGGCTCGCGCGCTTCCGGGAGGCTCCGGCGCCCTGGCTTACGCGACGTTTCTGGGCGGTGATGGAGCCGATATCGTCCATGCCATGGCGATCGACGCGGCGAACAATATTTATCTGACCGGAGAAACTCTCTCTTCCAATTTTCCGGTGACCGCCGGAGCGTTCCAGACGACCCACGCCGGCCACCCGGGAACCATCACCGGCATCCTGGCGAATACTGGCGCGGCGCCCGATGCCTTCGTCGTGAAACTGAACGGCGCGGGCCAGATCGTTTACGCGACGTACCTGGGCGGGGCGGGCGCCGATGCGGGGCTGGGGATCGCGGTCGACTCCGACGGAAGCGCGTACATCGTCGGAAGCACCAATTCGCAGAATTTTCCCGTGACCGCGGGCGCGCTGCAAACCCGCCTGGCGGGGAATTCCGATGTCTTCGCAGCCAAGCTGAGCCCGGACGGCTCCACGCTGGTTTACGCGACCTACCTGGGCGGCGCCGGGTTCGACACCGCCGCCGCGATTGCCGTCGATGCTTCCCGCAACGCCTACCTGGGAGGCATGGCCGCCAGCGACTTTCCGGCGACTGCCGGAGCTTATCGCGCCCAGGGCGGGGGCGCCTTCGCCGCCAAACTGAATTCCACGGGATCGGCGCTGGTCTACGCGACATTCCTGGGCGATACCGGCAGCGGGATTACGAGCGGGATCGCGATCGATTCCGCGGGAAACGCCTTCGCCGGCGGCAGCACCTCCGCGCCCGGCTTCCCGGCCACGGCGGGAGCGGTTTCGAGCGTCATCGGCGCGGGCCACTCGGCGGCTTTTCTGGTGAAGCTGAATCCCACGGGAACGGCCGCGGTCTATTCTGCGATTCTGGGAGGCAGCGGCGATTCCTTTGGCGGGCCGGTGGCCGTGGACGCGCAGGGAAACGCGTACCTCGCGGGCAGCACGGATGCCGCGGATTTTCCGGTCACGCGCGGGGCGTTTCAGGAATCCCTGGCCGGCGGCGCGGACGCGTTCGTGGTGAAGTTCAACCAGGCCGGATTGGCCCTGGTCTACGGAACCTTGCTTGGGGGAAGCGGCGCCGACCGGGCATCCGGGCTGGCCCTTGATTCCGCCGGTGACGCGCTGGTTTCCGGTTCGACAGTTTCCACGGACTTCCCCATCACCGCGGATGCCCTCCCCAAGCGGTTTGCCGGAAGCCCGTGTCTGATAACCGCCGGAACGCCCTTCGGAAATCCTCCTGGCGTGGCCCTGTGCGGCGATGCGTTTGCCGCGAAACTGGGTGCCGCGGGAAGCAGGCTCGAGTATGCCACGTACTTGAGCGGAAGCGACGCGGAGTCGGCCACGGCCGTCACCGCAGCGGGCGGCGCAATCTACGTGGCCGGCTGGACCCGCTCCAATAACTTCCCCACCGCGGGCGCGCCCGTTGCCGATGCGCGCTTCCCGGCAACCTGCACCGAAATCAATTCGCCGTCCTCCAGCCAGAGCTTCGCTTGCGAGGACGGTTTCCTCGCGCGCATCGACTTTCCGCGGCGTGCCGCCGCGCACCGCTCGTTGCGAGTGGTGAATACCGGCAGTCTGCTGGAGAGTCCGGTGGCGCCGGCGGAGGTCGTCACGATATTCGGCGCCGCGATCGGTCCCGAGTCCCCGGCCACTCTGCAACTGGATTCCGCAAATCGCATCGCCACGCTGCTCGCGGGCGCACGGGTCCTGTTTGACGGGGTGGCGGCCCCTTTGATTCGCGTCGATTCCGGGCAGATCTCGGCGATTGTCCCGAACGGCGTTGCCGGAAAGTCGCACTCCCTGGTTACGGTGGAGCGTAACGGGCAGATCACGGCTTCCACCACGGTGGTCATCGGCGCGGCCTCGCCGGCGCTGCTGACCATCGATCCATCCGGGACCGGACCGTGCGCCGCGATCAACTCGGACGGAACCCTGAATTCGGCATCGACGCCGGCGCCGGCCGGCTCCATCGTTTCCTTGTTCTCGATCGGAGCGGGCGCATCCAGCCTGCCCGATGGCGCGGTTGCCACCGCAGCGTTCAGCCTTTCACCACAGCCAGTGGTTGTGGTGGGCACGCAACTCGCACAGGTTCTCTATGCGGGGCCGTCACCGGGCTCGACCGCGGCGCTGACCCAGATCAACATTCGGCTGCCCTCTTCGGCCAGCGGGCAGCTTCCGGTATTCGTTCTCACCGGCGGGTTCAGCAGTCAGTTCGGCGCGATCCTCTTCGTGAAGTGAAGTTACACCGTTCGCAGCCGGCCCTCGGCCACCACCACGCCCGCGCCCGATACTCGCACGTTCCGGCCTGCGATGCGCACCTCGATCACGCTGGGACGGCCCATCTCGTAGCCTTGCTCGATGGCCACCGTGCTTCCGTCCTCCACCACGCCGTGCGCCGCCAGGTGACAGGCCAGCGGCCCGGCGGCGCTGCCCGTGGCGGCGTCTTCGGGAATGCCCTCCACGGGGTTGAAGAATCGCGCGTGAGCTACCGCGCCCGGCGCCAACGGATCGAGGCTGAACAGGTAACATCCTTGCGCGCCGTGGGCGCGCAGCACGGCAGCCAGACGCGCGGAGTCGGGGCGGGCACGAGCGATGGCCGCGCGGTCCCGCATCGGCGCCAGCATGTGCGCCGCGCCGGTCGACACCACCTGGATCGGCAGACGGCCGGTTGCAAAATCCGCTGCCTCCACACCCAACGCCGCCGCCAGCGCCGCCGGGGCGTCGCAGATCCTGCCGAAGACCGGCGCGGTCTGCGTCAGGCCGACCGATACCAGCCGGCCGCCTTCGCAAGTCACATCCACCGGCAGCAGGCGGTCCCCGATTTCCTGCACGAACGATCCGCCCGATTCGCCAAGCGGCAAGCGCCCCGCCTCCGCCAGCCACCACCACGCGCCCAGCGAGTTATGGCCCGCTCCGAAGACTTCCGTGCCCGCGGCCGTGAAGGAGCGCAAGCGCCAGTCGGCGCCATCGCGCGTGGCCGGCAGCAGGAAGGTGGTTTCGGACTGGTTGAATTCGCGCGCCACACTCGCCATGGTGGCGGTGTCCAGGCGCGCGGCATCCGGGACCACCGCCAGCGGATTGCCGGCCAGCGGCTCGCGTGCGAAAACATCGACCAGGTAGAACGGAATCCACCCGCTCATTCCGCGGCGGCCGCGGCCGCGGCTTTGGGAAAATCGTTGAAGTGCAGAATGGAGTTGGCCAGCATGTTGAATTCCCCCAGATTCTGCCAGCGGTAACACGGGTTGGTGGCAAACAGCACCACGCGCCCGGCGCCCACCGGCACGTCCACAATGGCCGGCCGGTTCCGGGTTTCCGCCACGCCCTTCATCAGGCCGCTGAGCACCGATTTGTCCGTGCCCGGAAACTGCATCAACACCCATTTCTTATCGCCGGCCGGGACGCGCAGCAGCGGGCCGTTGGCATAGCGCACCGGTACGGCCCTCTCCGCATAGCCGTAGAAGATGGGGTGATTCGGCTTCAGGATCTCCGCCTCCACGATCGGCCCCGGCGCGTAGAATTGCGCCGACGGCCGCGCCGCATCCACCGTGCGCGTGATGCCGAATTCGGCCGGGAAAAAACTGGAGGCGCCCAGGGTGATCAGCACGCCGCCGGCCTTGACGAACTTCTCGAGCTCCACTACGCCCTCCAGGCCCATGCCCCCGGTGATGTCCTCGCTCTCGCCGTACTCGCCGAGGGAAGGGAACTGCGCCGACTTCGTGTAGGCGATCGGCCTTCCCTTGGGCTCTATGTCCAGAACCAGCGACTTCCCTCCGCCGCGCCCCTGGCTGGGGATGAGGATCACGTCGTAGGCATCGCGCAGGTTGCCGCGGCGCACGCGCTCCTTGTAGATCAGGTCGTAGCCGACTTCGAAATGGTCGAAGGCGTAGCGCACCCAGCCCACATCCTGCGTGCTGCCCCACGTGCTGAAGACGGCCAGGCGCGGCAAGTCCACCGCGTGCTTCGCCACACCGGGCGCCGCGGCGAGCGCCACCGCCTGCAAGCCCAGTTTTTCGATCTCGCCCTTCACGCGCGCGCTGGCGGGAACGAGCAGCGATCCCGCGGGCAGTTCCGTATCGCCCGCCTGGAACGCCTGCTCGAGGGCGTCGAAGTTCAGATCCTTCAGGCGGTAGCGCAGCGTCACCAGCGAATTCGCGCCGTTGTCCAACACCGCCAGCCACGGGCCTTCGCCCTTCACCGCTCCAGTGACAGTCAGCGTATCGACCGGCTCGACCGCGACCTCGAGCAGCGCCTTATCGCCGATTTCCTTCACCTCGGCGTGGCTCATCAATCCCATGGTCCAGCCCGTATCGTCGTAGGTCCGCAGGTTGACGTCGGGGAAGTTCTGCTTCTCGAGCAGGATCTTCGCCAGGCGCCCGTACGGCTGGTTGCGCTTCACGATCAGCGAGCCGGCCGGAAACGTTCCCTCTTTCAGCTTCACGGGCGCGGTGGCGCGGCCCACCTCGATTCCTTGCAGGCGCAGGATGTCGACGATGAAGGCGACCCGCGTCATGTCGCGCTGGCCTGCCGGCATCACGTACCCGTAGGGCGCCTCGCGGCTGCCCGATTCGATGGAATTGCGGCTTTTGTTGTAGAAGTTTTCAAGCACCGTTTTGGCGAAGCCGGAGGTCAGCTCGAGCGCCGCTAGCACGCCGGTCTCCATGTAATTCGTGTTGTTGCGCATGGACCACACGACCTCCTTATAAGGAGGCATGGGCCGGTACCACTCGCGCGACGTCATGGCGCCGCCGCGCCCGCCCTCGGGAGCACCGCCGCCCTCCGGCGCGTCGACGGTGCGCTTCATGGTGTTGGCGCCGCCGTTGCCGAAGGTCTCGTACATGCGCAGCATGCCGTTGTGGTTGGAGGACATGAAGCCCAGGTATCCGGGCGACCACATGTCCACGAAGGCATGTGTCCAGACGCCGGGCATGCCGTAGCCGATCATTTTAGTCATCTCGAAATTCGAGAACCAGGGCAGCTCCGCGTACAGAATCGGATCGAGCGTCGGGTTCTGCGGCGCCTGGCCGCTGAAGGTATACAGGAAAGGTTCCGATTCGTGCAGGTCGTGCATGATGGGCGGGTGCCACTCCATGTAGAACTTCAGCCAGTTGCGCATGGTGACCTGCGAGTAATTGATGTCGCGGTTGTTGTCGTGGAAGATGTATTTACCCCAGTAAGGCGGCCCGGGAATGCGGTCCTGCTCGTTCTCTTCGGTGATTTTGTGGCGGTAATACCAGTCGGTGTAGCGGTCCCGTCCATCGGGTTCGGCCGCCGCGGTGAGCATCACGATGACGTTGCGCCGGATCTGGTCGTAGAGCGGCGACTCCTCGACCGCCAGCCGGTACGCCAACTCCATCAACATCTCCGGAGGCCCCGTTTCGGCGCTGTGCAGGCCGCCAGTGAACATGTAGATGGGCTTGGCTTCGGCGACGATGCGCCGCGCCTCGGCGGCGTCAAGCCCGCGCGGGTCGGCCAGCTTCGCGAGGTAACCCTTGTAGGTGTCGAGCCGGCGGATGGTGTCCTCGTCGGAGATGGCCACCACGAGGCACTCGCGGCCCTCGTCGGTCATTCCGGCGGGGATCACCTTGACGCGTTTCGACGCCGCCGCGAGCGCCCGATAGTACCGGTTCAGGTCGGCCACGTGGGTAAGCTTTTTGGGGGCGCCGGCGTAATAGCCCAGGACATCCTTGGGGCTCGGCACGCCGGCCGCTTTAGGCAGATGGTCGACCAGCGGATTCAGGAATTCGGCGCGCGTGGTCCACTCCTTCACCAGGCGGGCGAACTCCTCGTCCTGCGGCTGCTGCGCGGCGCCGGCGAACGCGGCGGCCAGCATAGAAAGCGCGATGATGCTGGGGACTCTCATAATGTCCTCCGAATGTATCAGAACTGCGAGGCCGGAAGCACTCGCATCGACAAATAACTAGATTTTAGGATTATTATATCTTATAATGATGACGTCCCGAAACTCAGCAGACTTTGGATCAGGGAGACCGTGTGAATCGCCGGGTATTGTTATCTTTGACAGGTGCATTTCTTATCGCCTTGAGCGCGTTGCAGCTCGGTTCGCAATCGGCCACCGCTACGGTCGCCATCTCCGCCGTCCCCGGCTGGGGTCAGGACGGCAAGATCGAGGGCTACGTCTACGGTTCCGACACGAGCCGAATAAGTCTTTACGTTTTCGAGTTCATTCCGGACCTGGGCTGGATCGCCGCCCCCAGTTGCGCTCCGGTACAGATCCAGGGCACAGGGCAATTTTCTGTTGATTTGTCGCCCAGCATTACAAACCGCTACGCAACTCGGTTCAGCGCCTACCTCGTCCCATCCTCGCTCGCAGTTCCTTGCGTTCAGCAGGCAGCGATAATTCCTTTCATCATCGAGCACAACGCGATCAGCCGCGCGAGCCTCCCCAGGTTGCCCCAGTACCAGACAATCTCTTTCGGCGGGTTGGAATGGTACACCAAGACTGCGCCCGTCCAGGTCTATCCGGGTCCCCAGTTTTTTGTTCAGGACAATGCCTATGTCGACGCGTTCGGCCAACTGCACCTGAAAATCACGCAGTGCTCCGGTTCCTGGTGTGCCGCCGAGGTCTACACGAAACAGGCAGTCGGTTATGGCACCTACCAATTCACAATCAATTCCCAACTCAACAACCTCGACCCCAACGTAACCCTCGGCCTGTTTACCTGGGACGCGCAGGCGGACGACCAGTCTAATCGCGAGTGGGACATCGAATTTGGAAGATGGGGAAATCCCGGTGCTTCGTCCAACGCTCAGTACGTAGTGCAGCCTTTCGACGGCCCAAGTAATCTACAGAAATTCGTGATGGGACCTTTCGCTTCATCGATCCACACAGTGACGTGGTCGGCCAATCAAGTGAGCTTTCTGTCTACGGCGAATGGCTCGCAGATCAGTCGCTGGATCTACCCGAATGCAAGCCTTCCGGTTCCCACGCCGGGAGATGTTCACCTTCACTTGAACCTGTACGTGGCGCGCGGGCAGGCCCCGGCCACGCAGATCGGGCAGGAAATAATAATCGGCAATTTCCAATACATACCCGCTGGTCCGCAAGTTGGGTTCTCTCACGCTGTCGATAACGTACCATTCTTGGCGAACTCATATATCGTACCCCTAGTGGCCACCGCACCTGGTTGCACCTCTGTTGTCGAGTCCGACAGTCCTTGGATCACGGTATCCAATCCAAACCCGGTTCCGGCAGGCGGCTCCCTTATGTATTCTGTTTCCGACAACCTGGGAGGTGCTCGTACGGGCAATCTGATTCTCCAGAGTGCAACTTGCAATGCCACTCTCGGTGGCCAAGTCCTGGCCGTTGCGCAAGCCGGGCTCGTCTGCACCCCGAGTTTCGCAGCCAGTTCGACACACCTGGGGTTTGTTCAGAACGTCCGATCTGTCTTGGTCAGAGGAACGGCATCCGCCTGCACTTGGACCGTTACGTCCTCAGCGCCCTGGCTGCAGATCGTCTCTCCGCCGTCCGGCGCCGGGGATGGTGCCGTCCAATTCTCCGCTGATGCCAATAGTGACCAAAACCTGCGTCAGGCATGGCTTGCCTTGAATAACGGACAGCGGCACTCGGTGTATCAGGACTCCGCTGGCAGTTCGTTTGCACTGTCACCTCTTGTCGCAAGCCCCTGCGCGAACCAGCAGGCCCAATTTGCGGTGTCTTGGATTGCACCGGCGGACGTCGAGGTTCGTCTGAATTCACCCACGGGGACCCTTGTGGGGCAGTTTGGTTCTTCCGGAACCGCGCTTCTTCCGCAGATTTCTGACGGCACGCTGGTGTACCTGGTCCAATCGGGCGTTCAGAGCGTGCTCGCAAGCGCCCGAGCTACGGTCCTGTCACCGAATTGTACGGGACCGGCGATAGCGCCGCTGGGAATCGTAAACGCAGCCGGCTATTCGGCGGTGTCGTTGTCACCGGGTTCACTTGCATCGGTGTTTGGCTCGAATCTCAGCTCCTCAACGGCTCAAGCGAGCGGGTCGCTCCCTACGAGCCTTGGAGGGATCAGTGTAATGCTGGCGGGCGAACAGTGTCCGCTTTCGTATGTTTCGCCCAGCCAAATCAACTTCCTGGTGCCGTCCGATATCGCACCGGGGCGCTACGTTCTGACGATAGGGCTGGCGACTTCAGATGTTATTTTGACGCCGGTTTCCCCAGCGATCTTCACTCTGAAGGGAGATGGCACCGGTGTTCCTATCGCCTCTGTGATTGGATGGTTGAATGACGGAAGTTCCGTTTCGCTACCTCCGTACCAATGCGACAACACGGGTTGTCGCGTAGTTCCCATCGTTCTTCCCGCAAATCTGACCGACTTGTACATCGTGCTTTACGGAACCGGGATCAAGAATTTCCGGAATATATCCGCGGCGGTAGGGCCGATTGCCGCTGAGGTGGTATTTGCAGGGGCTCAATCTCAATACCCTGGCTTGGACCAGGTTAACCTCCACTTGAAGCAAACCACGGGTTTGACTGGGAATCAATCCCTGCGACTGCAGGTCGATGGCGTGTCTAGCAACACCGTTGGACTTCAATTCCGCTGATCGGTCCCCGCGTCGCGCAGTCATCGACACGACAGCCGCGATGCTCTTCGTTTGCTCATAGCTCGATGTCGCGGCCAAAATCCCGATCCCTTTCAAAATCGAGGTCGAGGCCCCTGAACGGGGATTCGGCAACCAACTGCGCCAGGCTCTTCCTCCCGGCGGCGTGCTGGCGTTTGGGCCCGGCCTGGTCCCGCGACGCGGGCGCTTCCGGCTGCGCTGCCCGCTCGAGCAGGGCGGCTGCGTAGGCCGGCACATCCATGCCGCGGGAAGCGGCCTCGTCCTGCGGCTGCTGTGCGGCGCCGGCGAAGGCGGCAGCCAGAATAGAAAGCGCGATGATCCGGGGGACTCTCATAATGTCCTCCGAATGTATCAGAACTCCGTGCCCCGAAGCACCCGCATCCGCGAATCTCGGAACCTGGCCGGTGCAGTCGCGGCGAGAAGCGCCCATAATGGTCGAGGGTTCGATTGATGGGCGACGAACGACGCGAACATCTGGTGCGCTTCTACTCGTTACTCGACAGCCTCCAAAAGGCGATCGGGGGCGCACGGACGCTCGCGGCGAGCTCCGCGCGCATGGATTGGCCAAAGAAAGATGTCTATTTTTTCCGTGAATCCGGAGAGTTGCGCGTGGCTCACAGATCGGGCTCTCAAGCTGTTTCTTAAATGCGGCAAAGGCGCCCATCAGGTCGCGCCCCGCGGCCGCGCCTTGCAATTTCCTCCAGGCAGGTTCCTTCGAAAGAACGATTTCCTGGCCCCGCAACTTCGACCGTGAGCTTGGTGCCCGGGAACAGGTTCAGCGCGCCGCCTGCACCACCGAAACACATCCACCCGCACCGGATTCCGCGGGTACCCCCACTGGCGGGCGAACGTGGGTCGGCAAGTACGCGATATACTGGAACTTAAAAGTCCACTTATCCACCCTCCCATGGCTGAAATGAGCGTCATCTGGCTCCGCGTGGCCGCCGCGTTATATTCGCTCGGCCTGCTGCACGCGATTCTGACGCTGGTGCGGCGGCGGGACCACCTGTTCCGCGTGGCGCTCACCGCCTTCGGCCTGGGATCGGTGTTTCACTTCGTATCCATTGTCGAGGAGGGCATCGTCAACAACCGCTGCCCCATCACCAATTTCTACGAAACGCTCTCCATGTGCGCGTTTCTGATCGTGGTGCTGTACCTGTTCGTGCAGTGGCGCTACAAGGTGGAGAGCCTGAGCGTGGCCATATTCCCGCTGGTGTTCGTGATGGCGCTGGTGGCCACCATGGGCAACCCGGTGAGCGCGTGGTCGAGCCCGCTGATCCGCGACACATGGCTCACCACGCACATCGTGCTCGTGCTGCTGGGCATTGCGGCGCTGCTGCTCACGGCCATCGCCTCTCTGCTCTACCTGTTTCAGGAACGCGAGCTGAAGGCCAAGAAGCCGAGTAAGTTCTACTACCGCCTGCCCGCGCTGGGTACGCTGGACGACATTATCTCGAAATCCATGGGGGCGGGCTTCGTGCTCATGACGCTGGGTGTGATCGCCGCCAGCACCTGGGGTTTCGTGGAATACCGGACCGCCTGGATCAGCCAGCCCAAGATCGCCATCTCGTTCTTCACCTGGGGCACCTATGTGGCGCTGGTCTTCCTGCGAACGACCGCGGGATGGCGCGGGCGCAAGGCCGCCATCATGACCGTGACGGTGTTGGGCTTTTCCGCGCTGACGTGGGCGGCGCACGCCCGGTTGGGGAGCATGTTCCTCAAACCATGAAGCTGTTGATCACCGGCGTGAGTCACAAGACGGCCCCGGTCGAGGTGCGCGAGTGCCTGGCCTTCCGGGAAGAGACGCTGGCCGGGGCGCTGGCGGATCTCAAGTCGCGCGAGGGCGTGAGCGAGGCGGTGATCCTGTCGACGTGCAATCGCGTGGAGATCACGGTGACCACCGACGACGGCTGCGACCCGCGGGCCATCGTCGATTCCTTCCTGACGGATCACAAGGCGCTGAGCGCCGAGTCGATCGGGCCGCACCTGTACCATCACGAGGGCCGCGACGCCATCCATCATCTGTTCCGCGTGGCGGCGAGCCTGGATTCCATGGTGGTGGGGGAACCGCAGATCCTGGGCCAGCTCAAGGCGTCGTACGGGGCGGCCAAGGAGTGCGGCGCGGTGTGCGGCTGGCTCGATGGCGTGTTCACGCGCGCCTTCAGCGTGGCCAAGCGCGTGCGTTCGGAGACGGGCATCGGCCAGATGGCGGTTTCGGTGAGCTTCGCGGCCGTAGAGTTGGCGCGCAAGATTTTCGGATCGCTGGCCAACCGCACGGTCATGATCGTGGGTGCGGGCAAGATGTCGGAGCTGGCGGCGCGCCACCTGCGCCGCTCGGGCGCTTCCCACGTCTTCGTCACCAACCGCACGCCGGAGCGCGCCGTGGAGATGGCCAAGCTCTTCCAGGGCACGCCGGTCGAGTACACGCGCTTCGTCAGCATGCTTCCCGAAGTGGACATCGTGATCGCCTCCTCGGGGGCGCCGCACTACATCCTGCACAAGGACGAGATGCTGCGCGTCATTTCCGCGCGCCGCAACAAGCCGATGTTCCTGATCGATATCGCGGTGCCGCGCAATATCGAGCCGGCGGTGAACGACATCGAGAACGTCTACCTGTACGACATCGACGACCTGCAGGAAGTAGTGAACGCCAACCTGCGCGAGCGCATGAAGGAGGCGGAGCACGCCGAGGCCATGGTGGCCGAAGAGGTGGACCGCTGGATGGCGCGGCTCAAGGTGGCGGAGGTGACGCCCACCATCGTCGGCCTGCAGGAGCAACTCGAGCAGATCCGCGCGGCGGAGACGGAAAAGGTGCGCCGTAAATACGGGCCGTTCACGCCGCAACAGGAACAGGCCATCGAGGCGCTGACGCGGGGCATCATCAACAAGATCGCGCACGGGCCGATCTCGGAGCTGCGCAACCACGCGGGGCATCCGGAAGGGGCGCACGTGATCGCGGCCATCAAGAAGGCGTTTCACCTACAGGACTGATTCATGCTGGTGATTGCATCGCGCGGATCGCAGCTCGCATTGTGGCAGGCCCGGTGGGTGTCGGGCCAGCTCACCAGCCGCGGCCGGGAGTGCCGGATCGAGGTGATCAAGACCACCGGCGACAAAATCACCGACGTGCCGCTGGCCCAGGTGGGGACCAAGGGGCTGTTCACCAAGGAGATCGAGGAGGCGCTGCTCGACGGCCGCGCCGACCTGGCGGTGCACAGCCTGAAGGACCTGCCCACGGAGCTGCCCGCGGGGCTGGTGCTGGCCGCCGTGCCCGAGCGCGAAGATGCGCGCGACGCCGTGGTAGGCAGGACACTGAGCAGCCTGCCGGCCGGTGCCAAAGTGGGGACCAGCTCGCTGCGCCGCGCCGCGCAGTTGCGCAAACTGCGGCCCGACCTCACCGTGGAATCGGTGCGTGGCAACCTGGACACGCGGCTGCGCAAACTGGACGAAGGACAATACGACGCCATCCTGCTGGCCGCCGCGGGGCTGAAGCGCCTGGGCTGGGGCGACCGGATCGCCGAGATTCTGCCCGCGGAAACCATGTGTTCGGCGGTGGGGCAGGGCGCGCTGGCGATCGAAACGCGCGCCACCGGGCCGGGGTTCGACGCCGCGCGCGCGCTCGACCACGCGGCCACACACGCCGCCGTCACCGCCGAACGGGGCGTGCTGGGAGCGCTCGGCGGCGGGTGCCAGGTGCCCATCGGCGCGTACGCGACGGTGGCCGACGGACGGCTGCGCATGGTGGCCATCGTGGCCGCTCCCGATGGCGCGGAGCTGGTGCGCGCGGAGGCGGAGGGCCCGGCCGGGGACGCGGAGCGGATCGGGCGCGAATTGGGGGCCGAGTTGCTGGAGCGGGGCGCCCGCAGGATTCTCGAGACCGTTTACACGTGACGACATGAAGGTCTACCTGGTGGGCGCGGGACCCGGCGACCCGGAGCTGATCACCTGGAAGGGCCGCCGCATTCTGGAGCGGGCCGACGCCATCCTGTTCGATCACCTGGCGCCCGCCGCGCTGCTCTCGCTCGCCCCGCCCGCTGCCGAGCGCATCTACGTGGGGAAGAAGAAATCGGCCCACGCCTTCACTCAGGAGGAGATCTGCGCCATGCTGATCGAGCGCTGGCGGCGCGGCCTCACGGTGGTGCGGCTGAAGGGCGGCGACCCGTTCATCTTCGGCCGCGGGGGCGAAGAGGCCGAAGCGCTGGCCGCGGCCGGCGTTCCCTTCGAGATCGTGCCCGGGGTCACCACGCCGCTGGGCATAGCGGCCTATTCGGGGGTGCCGCTGACGCATCGCGAGCACACCTCGGTGGTGACGTTCGTCACCGGCCACGACGCCGGCGCCATCGACTGGGACCGCGTGGGGCACGCGGAAACGCTGGTGGTGTTCATGGGGCTGACGACGTTCGCAGAAATCGCGCGCCAGCTGATGGCGCGCGGCCGATCGCCGGAAACGCCCGCGCTGGCGGTGCGCTGGGCCACGCGCCCCGACCAGGAGACGCTGGCGGGCACGCTGGCCACGCTCCCGGAGCTCATCGCGCGGCACGGGATGAAGCCGCCCGCCACCATCATCGTGGGTGAAGTGGTGCGGCTGCGCGAGAAGCTGGACTGGTACGGGCGCCTGCCGCTTTCGGGCAAACGCATCGTGGTGACGCGGGCGCGGGAGCAGGCCGACGCGCTGGGCGCACGGCTGCGCGCGCTGGGCGCGGAGGTGATGGAGATGCCCACCATCGAGATCCGCCCCGCCGCCGACTACGGGCCGCTCGACCGCGCCATCGCCGCGCTGGCAAGCTACGACTGGCTGATCTTCACCAGCGCCAACGGGGTGCGTTTCTTTCTTGACCGGCTGGACCGCTCAGACACCGACCTGCGGGCTTTGCGCGCGCGCATCTGCGCCATCGGCCCGGCCACGCGCGCTGCCATCGAAGCGCTGCACCTCAAGGTGGACCTGATGGGCAAGGAGTATGTGGCCGAGGGACTGATCGAGGCGTTTGCGCTCCACGATCTGGCGGGAAAGCGCGTGCTGCTGCCGCGCGCCGCGGTAGCGCGCGACCTGGCGCCCACAGAGCTGGCGCGGCGCGGCGCGCAGGTGGATGTGGTCGAAGCCTACCGTACGGCGATACCGGACGAAGCAGCGGCGCAGGCGCGCGAGATTTTCGGCGCGGCGCGGCGGCCCGACTGCATTACCTTCACGAGCTCCTCCACGGTGCAGAATTTTGTGACTGCCGCGGGCGCGCTTCCGGGCGGCGTCAAAGTAGTTTCCATAGGACCCGTGACCACGCGCACGGCGCGCAATCTGGGCATGGAGATTGCCGCTGAAGCGCGCGTTTTCACGGTGGACGGCGTGGTGGAGGCGGTGCTCGGGTTGTACGTTAGATCCGTTCACGAACCGTGAGCACGTTGCAATGTGGAGACGCGCCCGCATCATGCTTAAATCGGAACTGCTATTGGATGATGCGAATTCGCCCTCACGACGTTCGGCAGGCTTTCGAGCGAGGAGTTCGCTGCGGGCGGCGACCGCATCGCGCGAGACCGGCTCTATGAGGCAATCGACGAGGCGACGGAGGAGGGTTTCAATTCCAGGAAGAGAACTCGCGAGTGCCGAGAAGCGGTCGGTAGATCCATCGAAATAAACAGAGCGGCGACGCTCTAGCCATTTCTCTCCATTCTGTCGGCATCGAGCTGGTCCTGGCGCCGACGATGAGTTCGTGCGCGGTGATGATGGATGTCGTCGAGCGAATCGACGAAGTTCGCGGCAGCGGCATTCCCCCGGGACACGTCGATCATTACATCGGTGTCGATCAGGTAACGGGCCATGGCGTGCTCCGTCGGTGCTACCCGCGCGGATTGTTCCGCAACGCGTTCACATAGCTCACGCCGTCGATGATGTCGTCGCGATCGGCCCACATGCCGTAGAACGGAAGGTCCTTGATGGACCGCCGCTTGCTGCCGAGCTCGCCTTCCGCCGGCACGTTCACTTGAACCAGCGTGCCCTCTTTGATCGCCACATCTTCGAGAGGCCGAAAAACACCGTTCTCATATTTCGCGGGGATGGTCATAAATGCCGGTCCGCCTGCCACCAGCGCGGCCAGCCCGGTGATCTTGCTCCCATCGTAGCATTCAGCGGCGAACAACCGATGAGCGCGTTGTTAAACACTCATTCGTAATGCAGGGCCTGGTTGGCGTCGATGGCGGCGGCGCGGCGCGCCGGCACGTAGCTGGCGGCGGCCATCACCAGCAGCACGACCAGCGGCATGGCCACGAATCCCCAGGCATCCACCCAGTTTTCTTGGGTTCGGCCGAAGATCGCGCCGAGGACGCGCATCAGGCCGAAACTGCCGGCGATGCCGACGCCCACGCCGAGCACGGCCAGCAGCATTCCCTGGCGCAGCACCATGCGCAGAATGTCGCGCCATTCCGCGCCCACCGCCATGCGGATTCCGATCTCGCGCGTACGGCGGCTGACCGAGTAGGCCACCAGGCCGTACAGTCCGACCAGCGCCAGGCTCAGGCCCAGAACGCCCATGGTGCCAACGATCACCACGATCATCTGCATGATGCGCACGGCGCGCTGCAGGTAATATTCGTGCATGGTGCGCACATCGAAGACGGGCTGGTGCGGATCGAGTGAGCGGACCACTTCGCGCACCGGCGACGCCAGGGAAGCGGCATCGGCCACGGTGCCGACCAGCAGCGTCATGACGGCATCGGGATTCTGCTGGTAGGGCAGATAGAGATAGGGCAGGGGCCCCTCTCCAACGAACACGTACTTGGCATTGCGGGCGACGCCCACGATCTGAACCCACGGTCCGCCGGGGCCATTAAGCCGGAACCTCTTGCCGACGGGATTCGTTTTGGGCCAATAGCGTTCGGCCAGCACCTGGTTGATCACCGCCACCGCGGGCGAGTCCTTGGTGTCGGTGGCCAGAATCGCGCGTCCGGCCACGATGGGCGTGCCCATGGTTTCAAAGTACCGGTCCCCGACCGCATTGCTGAAGACTGAGTCGGAGGCTTTGCCGCGGGGAAGTTGCGCGCCCTCGGGGATAATGTCCTTTCCGACGATGCGGTTGCCGAAGGGAAGGATCTGGGTGAGGGCGGCGTTGCTCACTCCGGGAAGCTGCCGCGTCCGCTCCACGAGGTCGCGGTAAAAGTCGCGCGCCTTTTCCGGTGTGTAGCGGACCAGCGTGGGATCGAATGACATCAGGAGCAAATGGTCCGTGCGGAATCCCGGGGAATCGAGGAGCGTTTCGCGAAAACCCTCGAAGAACAGGGTGGCTGCGGAAAGCAGCATCAGGGACAGGGCCACCTGCGCGATCACCAGCACGTTCCGCCCATAGAGCCGGCGAGCGGCGCCGTTGCCATCGCCCGACTTCAGGAACGCGACCACGTTGGTACGGGCGCTGCGGAACGCCGGCCCCAGGCCGAACAGAACCACGCTCAGCAGGGACACAACGAGGCTGAAGACCAGGACGCGGCGATCCAGTTGCACGGAGATTGAAATCGGCAGGTCGGTGGAGAGCTGAAGCGTGGAGAGATAGTCCACCGACAGGGCGGCGAACAGCAGGCCGAGGGCGCCGCCGGCCAGCGCCAGCACCAGGCTTTCGGTCAGCAACTGGGCCAGCAACTGGCGGCGTCCGGCGCCGATGGCGAGGCGCACGGCCATTTCGCGGGAACGGGCGCGGGCGCGGCTCAGCAGCAGGTTGGCCACGTTGGCGCAGGCGATGATCAGCACCAGTCCGGCCACGCCCAGCAGCATGGTGGCAAGGGCCGTATTGGGAGGCGATTGCGCGGCGCGCATCTGCAACTCGGTAAGCACCGTGATGCCTCTCTTGCGATTGGTATCCGGGTGCGCCTCGGCCAGGCTGCCGGCGATACCGGCCAGTTCGGCCTGCGCCCGCCGTAAACTCACGCCGGCCTGGAGGCGCCCTTTCACTTCAAAACCGCGGGCGGCGCGGTCGGTCAGCAAGTTCGCTTGCGCCGAGGTGCCGACGCGCGGCAGCATGGCGATGGGGATGAAGAGGTCGGGCCGTACGAAGGTATCCATCCCGGTGAATTCTTTGGGCGCCGCACCGACGACGGTGAATTCGACGCCGTTGAGGCGGAGCTTGCGGCCGAGCGCTTGCGGATCGCCCGCCAGGCGCTTTTCCCAGAAGTCATGCCCCAGGACCATCACGGCATCGCGCCCCGCGACGCGATCCTCCTCCGCGGAGATGCTACGGCCGAGCGCCGGCGAGACGCGCATGGTGGGAAAGAAATTGCCGCTCACCGCCATGGCCAGGCGCAACTGGGGCAGCGCTTCGGGCTTCTCGGTGACGCCTACGGGGGTCAGGACGAACGCCGCCAGGCCGTCGAACGAGCGGCTCTTATCGCGGAAATCGACGTAGTCCGGGTAGGACAGCGTGCCGAGCGAGCTGAACGGGATGTCCGGCGCGGTGCCGCTGAGGGTGACCACGTCGCCCGGCCGCGCCACTGGCAGGGGGCGCAGCACCAGGGCATCGGCGAAACTGAACATGGCCGAGTTGACGCCGATGCCGAGCGCCAGCGACACCACGGCAATGGCGGCGAAGCCCGGATTCTTGCGTAGCATGCGCAGGGCGTAAACCACGTTCCGTAGCAACATGGCAAGTGTAGGGGCAGGCGCACGGCCACAGGCCTGGCGCAAGCGAATCAGCAGGCTAGCCCGCGGGAGCAACGCCCAACTGTCCGCTTGTGGGAAGGTCTGTACGCGATTGAACGTAAGTTACTGGGCAGGCGCGTAGTATCCGCGGCGCCAATAGGCGTGCAACGGCGGCAAGCCGCGCGGCTGCACCACCTTGACCTGCACGGGATGATAGCGGCCGTCGCGCTGCCGGTCGGTGGGAGAATAGCCGAGGACGTAGCGGTTGCGCAGCTCGATGCCGATTTTCGCGGCGATGTCGGGCAGTTCGGTGGCTTCCGCCGGCAGGTGGCGGCCGCCGGTCTGCTCCGCGATCTGGCTCAACAGCCCGGGTCCGGACATCTCTTCCGGTGTGCGGCTGCGGGCGCCGTACGGTTCGAAGACGCCGATGGCGTAAATCAGCACGTCGCTTTCGCGCACCCGGTTGCGAACTTCGGTCTCCGAGTAACGGCTGCAATTGTCGCCGCCGTCGGAAATAATGAGCAGGGCCTTGCGCGTCTTCTGCGACTTCTTCATCTCCTGGAGCGCGAGCAGAATGGCATCGAGCAGCGCCGTGCGGCCTTTCGGCTGAGTAAAGGCAAGCTGGTTTTGGATTTCCTCGAAATCGCGCGTCAGGGGCACCACGAGGCGTGGCTGGTCGTTGAATTCCACCAGAAAAAACTCGTCTTCGGGATTGGAGGTGCGGAAGAATTGCGCCGCGGCCATGCGCGAGAGGCGCAGCTTGGGCCCCATGCTGCCGCTGATGTCGAACACCAAGCCCACGGCCACCGGTTCGTCGTCCATGGCGAAATGGGTGACGGTCTGCTCCACTTTATTGTCGAAGACTTTGAAGTGCGTTTTCTCGAGACCGGTTACGGGCCGGTTAAACGAATCGCACACGGTGACGGGGACCAGCACCAGGTTGGAATCGGAGCGGATGTCGACCAGACGGTTGGCCTCGCCGATGGCGGCGGGTTTGGGCCGGGGATCAATTGAGACCTGCCCGAGGAAGGCGAACGGCGCGACGAGAAGGAGCGTGAATAGCAATGAGACGATGCGCCGCGATCCCAGCATGAGTCCCCCCGGGTAGTTGTAGTATACTCCCGTCTTCACTCCACCGGCGCATAATATCCCAGCCGCCAGTGGGCGCGCAAAGGGGGCAGGCCGCGGGGCGGGAGCACCTGAACCTGCACGCGGTGATAGCGGCCGTCGCGCGCCTGGCCGGCGGGGGAATAACCGAGCACATAGCGGTTGCGCAGCTCGATGCCGATTTTCCCGGCGATATCGGGCAGCTCCGCCCAGTTCGCCGGAAAGAGGCGGCCGCCGGTCTGCTCGGCCAACGCGCTCAGCAGTGAGGGCCCGCCGAACTCCTCGAGCGTGCTGCCTCCGCCAAAGACGCCGATGGCGTAGATCAGGGAATCGCTCTCGCGCACCAGATCGCGGACTTCGTTGGCGGTGTAGCGGCTGTGATTGTCGCCGCCATCGGAGATGATGAGCAGCGCTTTCTTGTTCTTCTTCGACTTCTTCATTTCATGGAGTGCGAGAACAATGGCGTCGAGTAGGGCCGTCGATCCTTTGGAGCGCGTGAAGGTGAGCTCGTTCTGCACCTCGCGGGGCGAACTGGTGAGGGGCACGGCGAGGCGCGGCTGGCTGTCGAACTCCACCAGGAAAAACTCGTCCTGGTCATCGGTGGTGCGAAAGAAGGCCGCCGCGGCCATGCGGGAGCGGCCCAGCTTGGCGCCCATACTCCCGCTGGTATCGAAGACCATGCCCACGGCAACAGGCTCGTCGTCCATGGAAAACTGGGTGATCTTCTGCTCCTGCTGGTCGTCGAAGACGCGGAAATTCTCCTTATCGAGGCCGGTGACGGGGCGGTTCAGCGGGTCATTCACGGTGACCGGAACCAGCACCAGACTGGTATCGACGCGCAGATTGGCCGCGGGGTTCGTCGGCCGCTGGGGCGGAACCTTGGGCCGCGGATCGATGGTGGCCTGCCCGGAAAGCGCCAGCGACGCGCACAACGCGGCCGCCAACGCGAGCCCGATGGTTCGCAGCATGAGTGCTCCGGATAGTATTGTACAGCGCGGGGGGAAGCGGGCCTGGCGGGAGAGTTACTGGGTTTGGGGAGGCAGATTGATGGGCGAAGCTGTAGATCACCTTCAGAATCTCGGTCTGCCCATCGCGGAGTGTCTGTTTGAGGTCGGCAAACCCGTTCCGCATGTCGGAGCGCAACTGCTGCCCGAGTTTGCGTCAGGTCCGCTTCCGTCGCCGGTTCGTGGCCGTTTTCCATCGATGGGCTCCTCGCGTATTGTATGTCAGAACATGCCGGCCGCCTCGAGTGAGGCGTATGTCCACACCACCGGCTCCCGAAGCGGCTGTTAAACAGATCTTAGTATCTGATTGCTACAAAAGGGCCGCCGACCCTTGTAACTGTTAGCTTACGTACCTGGACTTGTCCCTGGCCCAGGCCCGCCGCATTCTATCGGTGTCCTTAGGAGGATCCGGATTATGTATCGTGGCCTTCTTCGTATCCTGTTCGCCGTTTGCTGCACTGCCTTGCTGCCGGCCGCCGCGCCGGCACAGCCGGCCGGTGGAGACCAACTGGTCCGCACCAAAGGCGGCGAGTTCACCTTCCGGGTGCCCGCCGCGTGGAAGATCCTGGCAGGCGCCAACGAAGTGGAAGCTGCCGGCGACCGCATCTGGATGAAGCTGCACTACGGCAAGCTGTTTATGTCGATCCGCAGCAGCATCGGCGATCTTACGGAATCCATCGAGCAGGACTGGAAGAACGTCACTTCGGAAGACGACAAAGCCGATATGGGCGGCAACCAGGCGCTGATTCGCGTCTTTCATGGCGTAAACCAAGATGGCGTCCGAACCGTCCGCCGGGCGGCTTTATTCAACCCTATGCCCGACCCCGGAAACCACGGGTGCATATTCCTGTTCGATGTCGCCGAGCGCGACTATGCGCGCTCCCTGCCGCTGATCCAGCGAATTGAACAGAGCTTTCGTGTGGGAGGGAACAACCCCACTCCGCCGCCGCCCGGTCCGGCCCGGCAACCGGCCGTCGAGACCCGGCCCGCTCCCGCGCCCGGCGGCACAGGCGCCGCAAGCCGCATTGAGCCTTATGTCGCGCCCAACAGGCTCTTCGCGCTGTACAAACCAACGGATTGGACGGTAACCCAAGCCGCCAGCGAGGGCGTCCTCGGCGTTACCGTCACTTCGCCCGATCGCCGCTCTCAGGTGAACCTGCTGTGGATGCGGGCCTCGAGGCCCAACCTGGTCCGCTTCATGGTTACTTGCCGCTCCGCCCTGGCGCAAACTTATCCCGGAGCCGCTTACTCCCAGATCTTTGTATCGCGCGACGGCACTCGCGGCACGGCGACCGTCACCTACACGCTGGGCAACCTCAGGGCGCAGGGCCGCGTCTACTTCGAAGCGGGAGAGAACGGCGCCACCATGCAGGAGTACGCCGCCCCGGAGACGCTGCTCGCCGTCGAGCGTCCCCTGCTGTTGAACGTATTGGCCAGCGTCGCGTTCATCAGGGCGCCTCGTGGGGGTGCGGCCGGGCAGGCGGCGCCCGTTCAGATACCGCTCGTCGAACGCCAGGCGCCCGACGGCAGCCTGAGCCTCAAAATGCCCGCCGACTGGAATTTTCTGGCCGCGCAGGGCCGCGTGATTGCCGGCCAGCCCGGGGGTGGTATGGGCTTCATCTTCACTTCTTTCAGCGGCAATCCCATGCTGGCGCAGGCCACTATCGCCCAGGGCGTGATCGCTTCCCCCTACCGGCGTCCCGCGCAGACCCTGCCCGTCATCCTGCTGGGCTTCGGACATCGCAACCCCGTCATCACATCCGCCGCCGCAGATCGCGCCACGATGGGCGAATGCGGCGCCTACCTGCGCGGCGGCTGTGAAGCGGAAGACCTCATGGCCCAATGGACCTCCAAGGGCGGGGCGGATTGTGTCGGCGCCTTCAAAGTGGTCAACACGAGGCCTGGGGTGATGGGCCAGTGGTCCAGCATCGTGGCCGGCATCTGGGGGCCCCGCCAGGAATTCGCCCGCTATTATCCGATGCTGGAACAGGTGGGCAACTCCTTCGCCATCCGAGCGGGGTACGCGCGGGCCTACATTGCCGCGGGCCTGGAGAATCTGCGCGTGCTGCAACAGCAGACGGCCCGCTCCATCGCCAGCCTCAACTACGCGCGCGAGGACATGCAGCGCGCCTGGGAAGACCGGCAAGCGCGCAAAGACTATGTGGAATCGAAGTGGGACGACTACCGCCGCGGCAACAGCTATTGGGTTTCCGACCTGGAAGGCGGCCGCGTCTACCACACCGACACCTGGGGCACTCGCGACACCCTCACCGGCGACTACTACGAAGGCGGCGGCTACACGTGGACGAATTTCGAAGGCCAGAACCCGCACTATCCCTCGGAGAATATGCGCGAGGTTTCGAGCTACGAGCTGGAACACGGCGCTCCGCCGCGCTAAAGAAGGCGCACACTCACACGCCCGGCGCCGCAGGCTGGTACAGAGCGGCCACCGCGCCGGCCGGGTCCTCGATCACGCAGTAGCGGGCGCCATCGCCCATGCCGCGAGGCCCGCCGCGGACTTTGCCGCCGCCCGCCACCGAGCGGCGCAGGCTTTCGTCGAGATCGGCGACCACGATGTAGATGATCCACACGGGCGGCAGATCGGCGTTGTGGCCGCGGGCGTGACAGATGCCGGCGACCGCCCGTCCGCCCGCTGAATTCATGCAGAAATCCTGGTAGCCGTCCATATCGACCGGCGCTGGAGTCCATCCGGTCACATCGAGATAGAAGTCGCGCACGGCTTCGGCGTTGGGAACGGTCAGATCGATCCAACCGATCTCCCCCGGCCGGGGCGTACTCTCGTTGGCCATCGATTAGCCCCCTTTACGAATCGGGCTTGCCCGTACCGGCCATGTTGCCCTTGTCCCCGGCGTCGGGGGCCGAGGGGGCGGTGCGCTCGACCACGATGTCGAACTTCGACACCACGGTGGCCACCGCGCCCACGGCGGCGAGGATGGGCGCGACCACGATGCCGATGGTGGCCACGGTCAGCGGAATTTCCATGAAGGTGTGGCCGCGCTCATCCTTGATGATGATGCGCCGCACGTTGCCCTCGTGGATCAGGTCGCCGACCTTGCCGGCCAGCTCGTTGGCGTGAACCTTGAACTGCTCGTAGATGCGGTCGAATTTCTCCATGGGAGAAGTGTAGCATTGGCCCGGTGGGAGGGCACTGGAGAACCGAAATACTGAACCGAGGAGGAGGTCGCGACCGTCACCATTACCGTCGAAATCAAACCCGAGGTCGGACGCGAGCTGGCGGCCCAGGCCGCTGCCCGCGGCGTGGATGTGCCGGCCTACGCCGCCACCCTGCTCGAGCGGGCCGCCCAACCGGAAGCGCGCGCGTCGCGGGACCAGACCGGGCCCAAACGCCAGCGCGCCGCCGGGAGGAAGAGCCTGGCGCAGTTGTTTGCCGAATCCCCGTTCAGGGGCCTCAACCTCGATTTTGAAAGGGATCGGGATTTTGGCCGCGACATCGAGCTATGAAGGGATTTCTGCTCGATACCAACATCCCTTCGGAGACGACCCGCCCAAATCCGCAATCGAGTGTGTCCCGATGGCTCGACGATGCCGAAGACGACCAGTTGTACTTCAGCGTGGTCTCGCTCGGCGAGATTCTGAAGGGCGTTACCGTTCTTTCCGGAGAGCAAGCGCCGCAGCCAACTGCAACAGTGGCTGGACGGAACATTTGCGGCCCTGGTTTCAAGGCCGCATCCTACCGGTGAACGAATCGATTGCCGAACGCTGGGGCGTATTGGCCGGACGCTGTCGGTGGCTCCTTGAGAGGTGGCGAGCCCCAATTGTGGGGCTGTCATCCCGTCGGAATTGTGCCGCGGTACGGCATCCGAGTCAAGCGTCCGGCTTGGTATGCCGAGTAGGCGGCCATTCCCTGACGCAGCGTTGGACCGGTTTGCATCTGTTTTGCTGTCGCCACGAAACGCCAGGAGTCAGCTACTCACCCACAGCTCTGCGTAAACCGCGCCAGCGCTTCCACCTTACCCCGGGCGGCGCCGGTGTCGAGCGAAACGGCTGCGATGGCGGCGCCCTCCAGGAAGGTCTCCACCCGGCCGGCGGCCACCAGGCCCGCTGCGGCATTGGCGAGGACGATGTCGCGTTGCGGGCCGCGCTCGCCACTCAGCACGGCCTTGGCGATGGCGGCGTTGCGGGCGAGATCGCCGCCTTTCAGGTCCAGGGGCAGGGCGGTGGGCAGCGCGAAATCCGCGGGCTCGAGCATGCGGCGTTCCACCTTGCCCTCGCGAACTTCGAAGGCCAGCGTGGGGCCCGTGGTGGTGATCTCGTCCAAGCCGTCGGAGCCGTGAACAACGAAGCCGTGTGCCAGGCCTAACGCCGCCAGCGCGCCGGCCATCAGCGCGGCGAATTCCGGCGAAGGCGCGCCCACCACCTGTGCGCTGGCCCCGGCGGGGTTGGTCAACGGGCCGAGCAAATTGAAGACTGTCCGCATCTTGAGATCCACGCGCACCGGATGCGCGTGCTTCATGGCCGTGTGGAATGCGGGGGCGAAGAAAAAGCCGATGCCGATTTCGCGGATGGCGCGCGCGGAGTTGGCGGGCGAAAGGGCGATGGCGATGCCCATCGATTCCAGCAGATCGGCGCTGCCGCAGTGGCCCGAAATCGAGCGGTTGCCGTGCTTGGCCACGCGCACGCCGGCGCCCGCCACGGCGAACGCGGAGATGGTGGAAATGTTGAACGTGCCCAGGCCATCGCCGCCGGTGCCGCAGGTATCGAGCAGGGCCTTGCCCTCGAGCCCGATATCGACCGGCGCCGCCATGCGGCGCATGCCGCGCGCGAAGCCAACCAGCTCGTCCACGGTCTCGCCCTTCATACGCAGCGCCATCAGGAACGCGGCGATCTGCGGTTGACTGGCTTGGCCGGAGAGGATGCAGTGCATGGCGGCCTCGGCGTCGGCAGCCGGCAGGTTGACCTTCTCGGCGACGCGTTCGAGGTACGGCAGAAGGGACATGATAATATTGTGGGTTCCGGCTTTTTGGTCATACTAGCACAAGCGGATTTTCCATGAAAATTCACGAGTACCAGGCAAAGGCCATTCTGGGCCAATACAACGTCCCTGTGCCGCGCGGCGAGGTGGCCTTCACCGCCGAGGAGGCCGAGACGGCGGCCAAAGCGATCGGCGGCAGCGTGGTGGTGAAGGCGCAGATTCACGCCGGCGGCCGCGGCAAGGGCGGCGGAGTCAAAATCGCCAAGGACGCCGCCGAAGCCGCGGAAATCGCGCGCGGCATGATCGGCATGAAGCTGGTCACCCACCAGACCGGTCCCGAGGGGCGCGTCGTGCAGCGGCTGCTCATCGAAGAGACGCTGCCCATCGAGCGCGAGCTGTACCTGGGGATCGTGCTCGATCGCGTGCAGGGCAAGCCGGTGTTCATGGCCTCGGCGGCGGGCGGCATGGAGATCGAAGAGGTGGCCGCCAAGACCCCGGAGTTGATCCTGAAGGAGACGCTGGAGCCGGGCCTCGGCCTCGCGGCCTACCAGGCGCGCAAGCTGGCGTTCGGCATCGGGATTCCGCCGGCCAGCGTCCCCGGCGCGGCGGCGGCCATGGCGGCGCTGGCCCGGGCGTACCAGGCGATGGACGCTTCGCTCGCCGAGATCAACCCGTTCATCCTCACCCGGGAGGGCAAAGTCTACGCGCTCGACGCCAAGATCAATTTCGACGACAACGCGCTCTACCGGCACAAGGAGCTGATGGACCTGCGCGACCTCAACGAGGAGGACCCGCTCGAAGTGGAGGCGTCGCGCTTCGGCCTGAACTACATCAAGCTCGATGGCACGGTGGGCTGCATGGTGAACGGCGCGGGCCTGGCCATGTCCACCATGGACATCATCAAGCACGCCGGGGGAAGCCCGGCCAACTTCCTCGATGTGGGCGGCGGCGCCTCGGCCGAGCAGGTCAAGAACGCGTTCCGCATCCTGCTTACCGACCGGAATGTGAAGGCGGTGCTGATCAACATCTTCGGCGGCATCCTGCGCTGCGACACGCTGGCCACCGGGGTGGTGGCGGCGGCGCGCGACCTCAACATCCAGGCACCCATCGTGGTGCGCATGGAAGGCACCAACGTGGAGCTGGGCCGGCAGATTCTGGTGGATTCGGGGCTGAACTTCACGGTGGGGCTGGACATGCGCGACGCGGCGGATAAAGTGGTAGCGCTGGCGGCCAAACAGGACAAGCGATGAGCGTACTGGTAGATCAAAACACGCGGCTGATCGTGCAGGGTTTCACGGGTAGGGAAGGCACGTTTCATGCGCAGCAGGCCATCGCCTACGGCACCACGGTGGTGGGCGGCGTGGTGCCCGGCAGAGGCGGCAGCCAGCACCTGGAGCTTCCCGTGTTCGACACGGTGGCGCAGGCGGTGCGGGAAACGGGCGCCAACGCCACGGTGATCTTCGTGCCGCCGCCCTTCGCGGCCGACGCCATCATGGAGGCCGCCGACGCCGGCCTGCCGCTGGCGGTGTGCATCACCGAGGGCATTCCCACGCTGGATATGGTCCGGGTGTGGCAATTCCTGCAAGGAAAGCAGACGCGCCTGATCGGGCCCAACTGCCCGGGCATCATCTCGCCGGGCAAGTGCAAAATCGGGATCATGCCCGGGCAGATCCACAAGGAGGGCCACGTGGGCGTGGTCTCGCGCTCGGGCACGCTCACCTACGAAGCGGTGGGGCAGTTGACCAAGCTCGGCATCGGCCAATCGACGTGCATCGGCATCGGCGGCGACCCCATCATCGGGACGAATTTTCTGGACGCGCTGCGGCTGTTCAACGAAGACCCGGATACGCACGCCATCGTGATGATCGGAGAGATCGGCGGCAACGCCGAGGAGACCGCGGCGGCCTACGTGAAGGCCCACGTGAAGAAGCCGGTGGTGGGCTTCGTGGCGGGGCAGACGGCGCCGCCGGGACGCCGCATGGGCCACGCGGGCGCCATCATCGCGGGCGGCTCGGGCAAGGCATCGGACAAGATCAAGGCCATGCAGGAGGCGGGCATTACGGTCTGCTCCACGCCCGCCGAAATCGGGGAGAAAGTGCAAAGCCGTCTATGAGCGTGGAACGTACGTTGTCGATCATCAAGCCCGATGCCGTGGCCGCCGGGCAGGCCGGGGAGATCCTGGCCATGATTGAGAAGGCCGGTTTCAAGATCCTGGCATTGCGCATGACGCGCCTCAGCGAAGCGCAGGCGCAGGGCTTTTATGCGGTACATCGCGAGAAGCCCTTTTTCATGGGGCTCGTGAAGTTTATGACCGAGGGGCCCATCATCGTGATGGCGCTGGAGCGTGAAGACGCCATCCGCGGGCTGCGGGAAGTGATGGGCGCCACCAATCCCGCCAACGCGGCCGAGGGCACGGTGCGCAAGCGGTTCGCGGCCAATATCGAGCGCAACTGCATCCACGGGTCGGATGCGCCGGAAACGGCGGAGGCGGAGTTGCGGTTCTTCTTCAACACGGCAGACCTGTTATAAGGGAAACGTGGGCATCAAAGTCGGTATTGTTTCCGAATCCGCGCCGGGAGAGCGGCGGGTCGCCATGGTTCCGGTGGCGATCCCGGTCCTGAGCAAGGCCGGCGTGGAGTTGCTGATGGAAGCCGGAGCGGGCGCGCGCGCCGGGTTTCCGGACGCGGAATACGCCGAGAAGGGCATGCGCCTGGCCGGCCGCGAGGATGTGTTCGGCGCGGCCGACGTGATTTTGCAGGTGCGCGGCCCAGGCGCCAACGTCGAAACCGGTGGCGCGGACCTGGCGCTGATGCGGCGCGGCCAGACGGCCATCGGCTTCGGCGAGCCGCTGACCGCCATGGACGCCGCCCGCGCGCTGGCCGGGCGCGGCGTGACTTTCCTGGCCATGGAGCTGATGCCGCGCATCACCCGCGCGCAGAGTATGGACGCGCTCTCTTCCATGGCCACGGTGGCCGGGTACAAGGCGGTGCTGATCGCCGCCGACGCACTGCCGCGCATGTTCCCCATGTTGATGACCGCCGCCGGCACGCTGGCCCCGGCGCGCGTGCTGGTGATCGGCGCGGGCGTGGCCGGGCTGCAGGCCATCGCCACCGCGCGGCGGCTGGGAGCGTTGGTCAGCGGCTACGACATCCGCAGCGCGGTCAAAGAACAGATCGAAAGCCTGGGCGCGCGCTTCGTGGTGCTGGAGATCGAGGCCGCCGCGGCGGAAGACAAGGGCGGGTACGCCAAGGCGATGGGGGAAGAGTTCTACCGCCGCCAGCGCGAGCTGATGGCGGGAGTGTTGGCGGAACAGCACGTGGTCATCACCACCGCCGCGGTTCCCGGAAAGAAGGCGCCCATCCTGATCACCAAGGAGATGGCCGCCCACATGGCGCCCGGATCGGTGATCGTGGACATCGCCGCCGAGCGCGGCGGCAACTGCGAGCTCACGCGCCCGGGCGAAGTGGTGGAGGCCGGCGGCGTGCGCATCTTCGGCCCGCTCAATCTGCCCTCCACGGTGCCGTACCACGCCAGCCAGATGTACGCCAAGAACATCGCCACGTTCTTGAAGTACCTTGTGAAGGACGGCCAACTGAAGCTGGACCGCGACGACGAGATCGTGCGCGAAACGCTGGTCACCGAGGGCGGGGAAGTAGTGCATCCGAAAGTGCGCGAACTGATGGGGCTGCCCGCGTTGCAGGCGGTCTGACGGGAGCATCGATGAATCTCGAGCTGGGTCTGTTCGTCTTCATGCTGGCCACCTTCGTGGGGCTGGAGATTATCCGCAAGGTCTCGCCGCTGCTGCATACGCCGCTGATGTCGCTGACCAACGCCATCTCGGCGATATCCGTGGTGGGCGCGATCCTGATCACCGGGGCTTCGGACGCGACCCCGCTGACCAAGGTGCTGGGCTTCATTGCCATCACCGCGGTGGTGACCAACATCGTGAGCGGTTTTCTGATCACCGACCGCATGGTGAAGATGTTCAAGAAGCCAGGGGCCAAAAAGTAATGGCGCAACTGGTGCAGTACATCTACATCGTTTCGGCGGCGCTGTTCATCCTTTCCCTCAAGTGGCTGAACCATCCGGCCAGCTCGCGGCGCGGGGTGTGGTCGGGGGCGCTGGGCATGCTGCTGGCGGTAATCGGCACGATCGTCGGGTTCCCCGGCCTGCTCGGCGGCGCGGGCATCGGCAACGTGCACAACTGGGGATGGATCGTAGCGGCGATGGCCATCGGGACGGTGGTGGGCGTGCCCATCGCTTACATCATGCCCATGACCGCGGTGCCGCAACGAACCGCCCTTTCGCACGCCTGCGGCGCGCTGGCCGCGGCCCTGGTGGGCACGGCGGAGTTCTATCAGACCAACGCCCTGCACGAGACGCTGCCCACGTTTCAGTTGGTGGCGCTGATCATCGAAACGCTGCTGGGGTACCTGACGTTCACCGGCAGCCTGATGGCCATGGGCAAGCTGCAGGAGGTGCTGCCCCAGCGGCCCATCACGTACCGCAATCAGAACGCGGTGAATTTCGTGCTCTTCGTCATCGCCGCCGGCTTGGCCGTGCGCATCGTTCTGGTGCCCACCGACACGTTTCTGTTTCCCATCTTCGCGGGGCTGGCGCTGCTGTTCGGGGTGTTGCTGATCATCCCCATCGGGGGCGCCGACATGCCCACGGTGATCGCCATCCTGAATGCCTATGCGGGTCTCTCGGCGTGCGCCATGGGGTTTGCGCTGGGCAACAACCTGCTGGTGGTCGCGGGCGCGCTCGACGGTTCGTCGGGTTTGATTCTGTCGATCATCATGTGCAAGGCCATGAACCGCTCCTTCACCAACGTGCTATTCGGGGCGTTTGGGCAGATGCAGACGTCGCACGCGCAGGCGCAGCAGCGGCCGTACCGCAGCGCGAGCGCGGAAGAGGCGGCGGCGATCCTGGAATCGGCGGGGAGCGTGATCGTGGTGCCCGGCTATGGCCTGGCGGTGGCGCAGGCGCAGCACAAGATCCGCGAGTTGTTCGACAACCTGATGCGCCGCGGCGTGGATGTGAAGTTCGCCATCCATCCGGTGGCCGGCCGCATGCCGGGCCACATGAACGTGCTGCTGGCGGAGGCCGATATCCCCTACGACCGGCTGTACGAGATGGACGACATCAACGGCGATTTCCCGCAGTGCGACGTGGCGCTGGTGATCGGCGCCAACGACGTCACCAACCCCTCCGCCCGCACCGACAAGACCAGCCCGATCTTCGGCATGCCCATCCTGGACGTGGACAAGGCGCACACCGTGATGGTGATCAAGCGCTCCATGAACCCGGGCTTCGCGGGCATCGACAACCCGCTCTACTACATGGACAAGACGCTCATGCTGTTCGGCGACGCCAAGGCGTTCGTAACGGAGATACTCAAGGAACTGCCGGCCAGGGTGGGAGCGTAAGGCCGGTTGCCAACGCCGACGGAATGCACCCCCTGCTGCATCGGAGTCGTGAGCAGGTGCTTTTGTTGCTCGTTAGGGAGAGAGGTCTCGTGAACATGGCAAATCCCTCAAAAGGTTCACAAGGCGCTTGGGATGGTGGTTGCAATCGAGAAGTGCCGTGAAATAGACTCCAATATAACGAGGTCCGATGGTGGATTTGGATCATTGCGAAGTGGAGATTCCTTGCCCTCGCTGCGGGTTTTACGAACCCGTAACGCTGAAGCAGATCCGGCTGGATGGCGTGCTGATTTGTCGTGGCTGCAAGGGCAACCTGCGACTCATTGACCACATGCACGAGGTGGGCAAGGCGCGTCAGGCCATTCAGAGACAACTCGATGCTCTGGCCGAGCTTGCTCACAGGACCATTACCCTTAGGCTCTGAGAATGGAATCACTATACCTTCAAACTTCAAAACATTCGATACAAATTGCAGCGGCGAGTTCGGGGGTTGAACGGTGCCGAATTGCAGCAGTTCTTCTTTGCACTGAAGCTGTTCTTGGCGTTCTTGGAGTCCACGCCGCTACTGTCAGGTATTTTACAGGACCTGACCGCTCGCGTACCAAAGTACGAGGAGGATGCAGGCCGGGCATCAGCACAAGAACCGCTATACGGTGAGACTGAAGAGGAGAGCGCGGCGATAGGATACGGAGTGCTGAAGCGCTGTGCTGCTGAACCAGGGCCGAACCAAATTCGGCGCTCCGCAGGAATTCGTAGAAATGCCAATTGGCGGAGACTTGAGCGTTTTGTCTTCCCTGGGATTGCTTGGCGCAGAGGGCAACCGTCCCGCCCGAAGCAACGACGTCGGAGCCTGCCGAACAGCTCGGCCTGTGAGCGTTGTCTGGCGCTTGTATGGGAAGCGCAGGCAAGAGAATCGATGATGGGCGTAATCGTTGATTTGACAGGGTGTTATGGCAATCCGGCCTCGCGGCGTCGCGCTGTTTAAACAGCCCAACGTACCATGCGCGGTGGTGTGTTACCTCAGCCCGAACGTCGGCCCTTGGCGCTCACCGGCTCGCATCGGGGGACGCCCCAGGACGAAGGGAACGGGACACTCTTGGGATGGCGGCGGCGATAAGTCTCAAGCAGTGCGGAAAGCCGGTGAACAGGGCCGGCGACTCACTTTCCAAGCCGCCGAGCCGCAACGAACCCCAACAGCCCAATCCCGGAAACTCAATGAAAACACGGGTTTCACCAATTCCTGCGGAGAGCCGGAATTCCTAACCGATGGTTAGGAATTCCTGAAATCCTTAAATGCTTCCTCAGCAGAATCTGTGGGGTGATTCTGGTTCGGGGAGTCGTCCCAAGTTGTGATAAAGGGCAATTTCCATAGCCTTGTACGTGCGAAAGCCGTAGGATCGTCTGGTAACCACTCGGATTTTGTTGTTGAGGCCTTCGACGGCGCCGTTGGAGATTTCTCCTTTGGCTCGAAACCAATTCAGGATCAGCGGCTCATGGGCGCGCAGCATGCGGGCCACTTTTTTCATCGGTTCCAGACGGCTGCGCATGGCCCGGAAGCACTAATAGTCGAGAAAGCCGCCGGCCCAGGTCACGGATTTGTCTTCCAGAAATAGGAGAAGGTCTCCTTCAAGTCCCAGGCCCGTGCGGTGGCCAGTTTGCTGGCGAGCAGGGCATTCAGCTTTTGCCGGGCTCGCCCGCGCACCCGGCTGCCGCGGCGTAGCAGGGGCCAGCGCATATGCTTGAGCCGCTGCGCTGCTTTCTTGCTTTCGGCCCCCAGGCGTGTGCTCTCGGCGCGGCGCACCTGATCCACCGCCTGATTCAAATGGCTCGTGACATGGAATCGGCCCAGCACGTGCCATGCCTGACTGGCCTGGGCCGCGATGACTTTCAAGTAGGGCTTCCACATGCCACTGCACACAAAACGCAGCCCTGTGACGACCTCCGGCCCCAGTGCCTTCAGACCCCGCCGCAGCGTGGCCTGCGAGCGGCGGCGTCCCACCCAAGCAGTCATAGCCCGGCGCCGGTTTCTGACAACGCGAACAGCGCCTGCGTATGCCGGCATGCGGCTCTACGGTGATCCCGATCAACGGCGCTTCCCCTTGCAGCCCATGCATACGCACCTCCTGGTATACGAACCCGACGAATCGTTGCACCTGATTCCAGATGGTCTTAACCTGTAGTTGAATGGCTGATCTCCTCCGCGGTCGATGAGTCTCGGTCTCTTCAACTGCAGATTACTTCACCCGCTGGAGATCAGCTATTCTTCTTGTCGGCCATCTTGCCACACCGGCGCCAGTTCGGGCAGGCTCTGTTCAGTCTCCTTGTGACGCGTCCTGCTCGGTCCCGACCAGCGGGAGGGCGCAGAATGCTTCTTGTTTTTCCTTCTCAGAAAGGTTTTGTTTTGGTTTTCAGACGGGGCGAAGCCCCGTCGCGTGCTGACGGGTTCCCTCCCACCGATTCACCAGCGAAATTTCCCCCGAAGATCCCCAATCCCACCCATAGATTCTGCTGTAGAGCCCCTTAAATACGCGTTCCAAACCCGTCAACACGGTGTTCCGGGGCCACTCCGAGGGCGCAAATGCGCCGGATCCAAGTTTTTCGCTGGACGATAATGAGGTGATCAGGCTACGGGGGATCTGAAGCTGAAATCTTGGAAGGTCTGAAACGCTACACGGCCGCCCCCGCCCCTCGGAATCTCCGCTCCCACTCCTCGCGCGTGGCTAGGCTGTTGCCGTCGAGCGCGCGGTCGATGGCGAGCACGCCGTCCAGATGGTCCATCTCGTGCTGCAACAGCTCCGCGAATGCGCCGCTCGCTTCCAGGCGCTCCACTTCCCCGGCGTCGTTATCGAAACGAATCCGCACCGTCCGCGAGCGCTCCAGCCAGACCAGGAGATTGGGAAACGAGAAGCAGTCGTCCCACAGGCGGAACTTCTCCGCGCTGCGAAATTCGTACTCCGGATTGCGTAGCCGGTAGGCGCGGCCGTCCAGTTCGATATATATTAGTCGTTTCGGCTCGCCGATCTGCACCGCGCTGATGCCGCGCCCGAAACCGTGGGTGCGCCGGAACTCGTGGAGCGTGGCGCGCAGGTCCTCGAAAACGCCGTCCGCCTCGCGCGCGGAGGCGACCGGGGCGGAGACGGCCCGCAGGAGCGGGTCGCCCAGTTGGACGATGCGGCGGGCGGGCATATCAATCATGAAGATACCAGGGCGCGGCGGGCGGCGAAACCGGCATGCGTAAAGATCCGTTGGGGCTGGCCATCCGGGTGGGCTTCTACGCGGTCCTCTACTTCGCCATCGGATTCGCCCTCGATCCACCGTTGCGCTGGGTGGGGGGCGAGTTCGCCGGCGCCACGGCGGCCGTGTTTCTTTCGGCGGTGTTTGCCGGGTGGCTGACGCTGCGCATCTACGAGAATCGCCCTCTGGTGGACCTGGGACTATGGTTGAACCGCGCCTCGGCGGACAACCTGCTGTTCGGCCTGGCGGGTGGCGCGGGTGCGGCCTGCCTGGTGCTTGCGCCGCCCCTGGCTACGGGCGCGGCGCATCTGGCGCGCCTGCATCCCGCATCGGTGAGCGGGGTGCTGTTCACCATTTTCTTCCTGGCCGTGGGATCGGCAGGCGAGGAACTGTTCTTCCGCGGCTACGGCTTCCAGCTCCTGCTGGCCCGCCTGGGACCTTACGCCACCATCGTGCCGGTGGCGGTGGTTTTCGGATTGCTGCACAGCGCCAACCCCAACGCCACCTGGCTGGGCGTGGCCAACACCGCCGGATTCGGAATCGTATTCGGCTACGCTTATTTGCGCAGCCGCGACCTGTGGCTGCCCATCGGACTGCACTTCGGCTGGAACTTTACATTGCCCCTGTTCGGAGCGAGCCTCAGCGGGATTAGAATGATAACAGAGGTGACGGGCCACGAGATGATGTGGACCGCCGGTAAATTATGGAGTGGCGGCGAGTACGGCCCGGAAGCCAGCGTGTTGACTTCCGGGGTGATGATCCTGCTGTTCGCCTACATCTGGAAGGCGCCCGTGCGCCGGCAGCCCTCGCCCCTCACCGACCCTCCCGCGGAGAGTGCCGCATGCGAACCCTCGTCACCATCGCCGTTGTGAGCTTGCTGCCCGGGCTTTCCGCGGCCGCCGACAAGCTGGGTTTCGAAGACCGCGTGGAGCTCACCCGCGGGCTGATGGCGGAGTATGCCAACGTCAAGGTTCTGCTGCCGCGCTCCAAGAAGCCGCTGGAATTCGACGCCCGCGACGGGAGTTTCGACCGCAAGGCGTGGACGGCCATCGCCCGCGAGAGCGGCCCCGCCGCGCGCACCGGCGACACCGTGCAGGTGACCAAGATCGAAATCGAAGAAGACCGGATCGTGCTCCAGATCAACGGCGGATTCAAGGGTGGGCGCCATTGGTATCAGGGCGTGCAGGTCTCGGGCGGCATGGGGGGCGGGGGCGCGCCGGTGCCCATCTCGAGCAACGACAGCAACGCGCCAGGCGGCACCTCCATCGTGGTCCTCTTCCATAAGCCGCTCGAGCCCATCAAGGCGGCGGCGGTCAAGAAAATGCTGGCGCCGGTGCTGGATTTCGACCGCCACAGCGTGACCGAGATCTACTCCGAAACGCTGCCTCCGGAAATGCAACAGGCCATCAAGGAGAAGCGCGCCCTGGTGGGGATGAACCACGAACAGGTCCTGATGGCCATGGGGCGCCCCGCCAACAAATCGCGCGAGACCAAGGACGGCCTGGAGCTGGAGGACTGGGTGTACGGCGCGGCGCCGGGGAAAATCACCTTCGTGACGTTCAATGGCGACAAGGTCATCAAAGTCAAAGAAGCGTATGCCGGCCTGGGCACCCAGGT
>JAIQEX010000026.1 GCA_020073615.1 Terriglobia bacterium | reverse complement strand
AAGTTGATTGAACAGGCTGGCAGCCTGTAGCATAAACAATGCCCTCCTTGAGGCGAGTGATGGAACCGAGATGAGCGTCTGGTTCACTCACTACGTTGACAGGAGGGCGCGCCCCACCGCAATCCGGCAACAGACGCGGTTGGCGGTGTACGACACGATCATCGCGGCACTTTAACTCATCACTGATGCGTACAGCCGCTCAGAGTAACTGCTGTTTTGGACAATAGTGTATCAAATTGAGGAACGAAGAGCCATCGAGAAGTTCCGCTCCCACCTGCTGAACGATCATGGCGCAATCCAGATGATCCTGCCGTTGGCGGAGATCGCCCAGAAACTGCGAAATGGCGTTGGCCAATTTCTGCTGCAAGCGCAGCTTCAGTTGCTGACCCTGATCATGCAAGACGAAGCCGATTGGATGAGCGGCCCGCGATACGATCGGGGCGCGGACAGAAAGGTCCAGCGCTGGGGATGCGAGGACGGATCGGTGGTGATTAATGGACAGAAAGTGCCGGTTCACCGGCCGCGGGTCCGCGGCCAGGAAGGCGACGTCAAGATCGGCAGCTACGAACTATTTCGGAGAGAGGAAGATCAGCAGAAGCGGATTTGGGAGGCGATCACACGAGGATTGACAACGCGTGGTTACGGGCCGACAGTGCGGGAATCGGAGAAGTCCTTCGCGATTGAGAAATCCGCGGTGAGTGAAAAGTTCATCGCCATGAGCGCGCGGAAGGTGAAGGAACTTCTCAAAAGAGATCTGTCGAAATTGCGTCTCTGTGCTCTGTTGCTGGACGGCGTGGAGGTCAAGCAGCAACACCTCGTGACTGCGTTGGGCATCGATGAAATGGGGCGCAAAACGATCCTTGGATTTCATCAGGGCGCCAGCGAGAATCAGGCAGCGTGTGAGGGATTGTTCTCCGATTTGGCCGGTCGCGGGCTGAACTTCCGACAACTGCATCTGAATCTCATCGATGGCAGCAAAGCTCTGCGGGGCGCCGTGCGAAAGTATTGTGATCTACTGTCTTGTCAACTCGCCTTCCGCAAGACATCCTCGACCGCCTCGGGATGCTTAGCGATCACGGCGAGCAGTACGCGCGTTGGCGCATCCGGGCGCGACCGGCCCTGTTCCAATTGCGCAGCGTGGCCGGCGGGAAGCCGAACTTAGTCGCGAACTGCGCATGGCTGAGGCCCATCTTCGTCCGGACCCCGCGCACATCGACCTCGGGTACGTGCACGAGCGTGACGCGAACGTTGTCGTTCTCGCCGCGCGTTCACGCGATCGCCTGTTCCAGTCCTTTGATGATGCTCTCGCCGACCGTGGACCGTTTCTTCGGCACACGCTTCGCCGTCTTTCTCGCGGGCCGCTTGGCTTTGGTTTTCGTGTTCATTGAACCCTCCTATTTCTTTCCTGGATATCCCGCCACCAGCATCGGCACCAATCGCTTCATTGCATTACGCTCGGCCTTGCTGAGGTCCGCCTTCTCGTTCTTCGGATAGGCGGACAGCTGCGCTTGTCTCTTCCGGCAAGTCCCCAGCGGACCTTCCTCACGCCGCCGGCCTCCGGGATGATCTTGCCGGCGTCCGGGTTTGCGCCCATAAACACCACCAATTGCTCCCGTTCCGGGTCCGACATCGGCGGCTTCGTCTTCCGCAGGAATTCCTCGGTCTCGACGACGGTCATCGGCGCATCCGCCATGTCCTTCCTACTATACGCAATTTGCGTAGGCCAAGCCGGTGTCCCGCAGCGAGTTCCAGGCTCTCATGCCCGAGGTGCGCCCGCGGCATAGCGAGCCACCCGAGATCGTCGCACTGCAGCCCGATTCGCTCTCTGGCATCTGGCAGGATATCCGCCGCGTCGTCGGCGCGCTCGGAATCGCCGCGCACGGCGAAGAGGTGGTGGCGGCGCTCCAGGCGCGCATGCGCCCGCTGCCGGCCGCCGCCGGGTGGCCCGCAGCGCGTCGCCTGCATCGAGTGGCTGGAGCCGCTCATGGCGGCAGGCAACTGGACGCCGGAATTGGTCGAACTCGCCGGCGCCATCGACCTGTTCGGCGCGCCGGGCAGGCATTCGCCGTGGATGACCTGGGAGCAGCTTCAGGCGGCCGATCCCGACGTGATCGTCATCGCGCCCTGCGGCTTCGACCTGGCGCGCACCGAGGGCGAGATGTACTGGCTCACCGGCCGCCCAGGCTGGCGCGATCTGCGCGCCGTGCGCACCGGCCGCGTGTACCTCGCCGACGGCAACCAATACTTCAACCGCCCCGGCCCGCGCGTGGTCGAGACCTTCGAGGCCCTCGTGGAGATGTTGTACCCCGAGCGGGCGCCCGCGCGCCTCCGCGGGCAGGCATGGCGCAGGTACGCACCAAAGTCTGATGCATCGTCTTCGGTAACAGAGTAAAATGGATCTACTCACAGAGTCATAAGGGTGCGGTCGGCAAGGTATCGATTTTTGCGCAAATGCCGTGGCCCGGGGAGGTGGATGTGATCAAGCGGTTCTCCTCGTTCACGCTGGACACGGCGAATGAGTGCGTGTGGCGCGGGGAGAGCCGTATCCAACTCGCTCCCAAGGCATACGGCGTCCTGCGGCATCTGGTGGACAACCCCGGCCGGATCGTCACCAAGGAGGAGCTGCTGCAGGCGGTTTGGCCGGACACGTTTGTCCAGGAATCGGTGCTGAAGACGTGTGTCCTCGAGATCCGCAAGGCACTGGGAGAGAATCCGCGGGATCCAAAGCATATCAGCACCGTGCATCGCCGCGGCTACCGCTTCGTGGTCGAGGCCGCCGCCGAGCCGCCACCCCCGCCGGAGCATTCCGGGGCTCCGGCGGCCCTTCTGATTGGGCGCGGTGCGGCCCTGGAGAGCCTTCGTTCGTTGTGGAGGCAGGCGAATGGCGGACAGCGGCAGGTGGCCTTCGTCACCGGCGAGCCCGGCATCGGTAAGTCGACGCTGATCGCCCGTTTCGTGCAGGAAGCCGCCCAGCGTGCCCCCCTCCGCATTCTCAGCGGGCAGTGCATCGAGCATTTTGGCGCGAGCGAGCCCTACTATCCGATCCTGGGCGCGCTTGCGGCGGGCGCCAAGGGCGGCGCACTACCCGGCATCCTCGATGTTCTGAGAAGACACGCGCCCACCTGGCTGGTACAACTGCCGGGCATCCCGTCCCTGGACGACGGCGAGACGCTCAAGCAGGAGACGCTCGGCGCGACTCGCGAACGGATGCTTCGCGAAATGAGCGAAGCCATCGAGGCCTTGTCGCAGGAAGAGGCGCTGCTGCTGGTGGTGGAAGACGTTCACTGGAGCGACGTCTCCACACTCGACCTGATCTCGACGATCGCCAACCGCACGGGCCGCGCCAGGTTGCTGCTCATCGCCAGCTACCGTCCGGTCGACGTCGTGCTCACCAACCACCCCGTAAAATCGCTCAAGCAGACACTGCAGGCGCGCGGGCGATGCGTGGAGATCGAGCTCGAAATGTTCGGCCGGAGCGAGGTCGCCGAGTTCCTCGGCGTCCGCTTCCCGAGCCACCGCTTTCCGGGCGATTTTGCCGAACGGGTGTACGCCCGCACCGACGGCAATCCCCTGTTCGTCACCCATGTGCTGGAATTCGCGTTGTCGCGATCGCTCATCGAGAATCGAAGCGGTGAATGGCATTTGAACCCGGCCGCCGACGATTTCGATCTCGGCGTTCCCGAGAGCCTGTCGAAAATGATTGCGACCCAGGCCGCGCGGCTCACCCCCGAGGAACAGATCGTCCTCGAGGCGGCCAGCGTGGCCGGAGTAGCCTTTGCGGTTCCCTCGATTGCCGAACCCGAGGAGGTGGAGCGGTGGGAGGACTATTGCGATGGCCTGACGAGCCGGAATCTCTTCCTTCGTCCGGCCGAAGGATCCGGCAGCGAGCGCCCGCCAGGCGCCGCATACCGCTTCACCCATGCCGTGTACCGCGATACTCTGTATCGCCGGCTGCCTCCGGCGCGCCGCATGCGCCTCCACCGGGCGATCGGCGAGCGCCTGGAACGGCTTTCCGGCGAGCGTCTGGGCGAGGCGGCATCGGAGCTGGCCCAGCATTTTCAAGCCTGTCATGACACACCCAGGGCCGTACTCTACCTGCGGCTGCTGGCCCAACGATGTGCGCGGCGGCACGCCCTGCCCGAGGCGGCCGACGCCCTCGTCCGGGCGATGGATCTGGCCGCCGAACTGCCGGAGCCAGGCAGGGCGGCTGCCCGGCTCGAACTGACCGAGCAGATCGGCCTGGTCTACCGGCTGATGGGCGCACTCGACGCCGCCGCGGCCGAGTTCGAGCGGATGGACGAACGGGCTCGCTCGATGGGGTACCTGGAAGGCCGGCTTCGAGCCCAGCTCTGGCTCGCAAGCGTGACGTCCTTTCTCGATCGGGACCGCTGTTTGCGCGCTGCCGACACCGCGCTCACACTCTGCAATTCTTCGAGCGACCCGGAGCTGAAGTGCACCGCATTGGGGCAGGTGGCGTACTGGAACCTCATGTTGCGCGGGTGGGATGAACGGGATTCGCGCGCCTCCGCCGCGGCCCTGGAGGCAGCCCGCACAGGCGAAGACCGCGTGGTGCATGCGCTCCACGCGAGCCGCCATTCGTTCTTCCAGTCGCTCTCCTCGCGGTACCGCGAGGCATGCGATACCGCGGAGGAGGGCATCCGCATTGCCACGGAATTGGAATGCCTCCACGATTACTCGGTCCCCTATTTCTTCCAGGCCTGGGCGCTCCTGCATCTCGGGGAATGGGGCGCGATGCAGGACCTGCTGCAGCGTGCCATTGACCGGGCCAATCGCAACGGGCATGATCTGTGGGCGCTGCTCTTCGGACTCCTCGACGCGTTTCTGCATATCCAGGCGTGTTCCTTCGCTTCCGCGCTGGAGGCGTGCCGCGGCTACCTCGACCGCGCGCGCCTGCTCGGGCATTCCGTGAGCATTCAAATCGGCATGGTGATGCTCGGCCACGCGGAGCTCGGCACAGGAAATCCGGAGGCCGCCCGGCGCCTGTTCGAAGAGCTCCGGGAATGGCAGAGCCGGGAGCGGGTGCTGTCGGACTGGTTCTGGAAATTGCCTTTGCAACTCGGCTTGACGGAATTATTTCTCGCCTCCGGAGAATTGCAGGCCGCCCGCGAGGAAGCGGAACGGTTCCTGACGCTGGCATCGGAGACGGCCGAATGCACCTGGAGAGCGCTGGCCCACCACGCCCGGGCGCGCGTGGCGATTCTGGAGCGCGATCCACTAGGTGCCCGGCGCGAGATCGCCCGCGGCCTGGAAGCGATCGAGGGCCGGGAGGCGCCGCTGGCCGCCTGGCGATTGCATGCGCTGGCGGCGGAAGTGATGGGCGAACCGTCTCATCTGGCGCAGGCGCGGGCCGCGATTCTGCGGCTTGCAGGCTCCCTGGCGGCGGACGATCCACTGCGAGCGTGCCTCCTGGCTCACACGCCAATCCGCGCGGAGCGCGCAGGCGCTTGCGTGGCTTGCGAGTAATTCCGAGGCCCTACCAAAACCTTACCGCTCTCTGACGACTCGCGCGGGAGATTCCCGTAAAGTTCTAATTGAGCACAGCAGCGGCGCGTTAAGTCAGCGGCGCCGGGGCTGGACTCGACAAAGAAATCTGAATCCCAAAAAAGAGGAAAAGTCTCAAATGAAACGATGGATGATTTTCGCCTTTAGCGCCGCGTCCGCACTCACCGCCGCGGCAGGACCTTCTTTTGCGCAAAGCCAAGTAGAGGAGATTCGCTTCCCGCTGGCGGTCAACCCGAAGTTCGCTCAGTGCCTGGGCAATCCGTCCGGACCCGCGCCCAAAGCCGAAGTTACCGTACTGCGCGGCAAGACGAACGACACGATGGTGCTCCGGCTGAGCAACGTCAAACCGCACCTGGCGTTCGACCTCTTCACCGTCGAGCGGAGCACGCTGGGGCCCGATGGCCAGCCGAATCCCGCGGTCCCCAACGTGGGCATGGCGTGGTATCAGTCCGACATCGAGGCCGACCGGAGAGGCAACGCCGAAGTACAGATCAGGACCATCCTGCTGGACGAGATCTTCGGCGTGGATCAGAATACGCTCCTGCCGCCCACCAACGCGTTCCATGTCGGTTTCTGGTTCGACGACCCCAACGACGCCGCGGCCTGCGGCTTCAATGTGGCCAGCCCGACCCCGTTCAACGGCGAGCATAAGGCCGGCCCGCTGGCCATGATCAGCGTGCCCGATGCCGTAACGAACCTGGGACCGCTCTTCACCAAATCGCAATCGAATGGTACTAGCCATCCGTAGCAGTTTGAACCGGCCGGCGGCGGCTGTCGCGAAGACAGACCTCCGCCGGCGGGCCACCGCCCCATCCCGCGCAGGCGCCCACCCCTCATAATAGAAGGTAAGTGCGGGTTGTCCTGATTTCCACCTACGAGCTGGGCCGTCAGCCATTCGGCCTGGCATCGCCCGCGGCCTGGCTGCGCGCCGCCGGTCACGAGGTGACGCTCGCCGACCTTTCCTGCAGCCCCTTCCCTCACCACGCTATGGAACAGGCCGGCCTGATTGCGTTTTTCCTCCCCATGCACACCGCCACGCGGCTCTTCCAGAAGGTGGTGGACCGCGTGCGCGCCGCCAGCCCCCACGCTCACCTTTGCGCCTACGGCCTGTACGCTCCGCTGAACGATTCCGTGTTGCGGCGCGCCGGCGTGCAGACCGTGATCGGCGGCGAGTTCGAGCAGGGTTTGGCGGATCTCGCGCGCCGCTTGAGCGTGGGCCGCACCGGAGAGCCGCCCTACCGCCAGCCGGAGCCTCTGATTTCCACGGCGCGCCAGCAGTTCCTGGTGCCCGACCGCACCGGCCTGCCGCCGCTCGGCGCCTATGCGCAACTGGTGGCCGGCGATGCCCGCCGGACGGTAGGCTACACCGAGGCCAGCCACGGCTGCAAGCACCTCTGCCGCCATTGTCCGGTAGTGCCCGTGTATCGCGGCCTGTTCCGCATCGTGCAGCAGGACGTGGTCCTCGAGGACATCCGCCGCCAAGTGGCCGCGGGCGCCGAGCACATCACCTTCGGCGATCCGGACTTCTTCAATGGCCCGGGTCATGCCATCCCGATTGTGGAGGCGCTCCACCGCGAGTGGCCGCGCCTGACCTACGACGTCACCATCAAGATCGAGCACCTCCTGAAGCATCGCGATCTGCTGCCCGCGCTCAAAGACACCGGCTGCCTGTTCGTAACCAGCGCCGTGGAATCGCTGGACGACGCCGTGCTCGAGAAGCTGGATAAGGGCCACACGCGTGCCGGCTTCGTCGAAGCGCTCCAACTGATGCGCGCGGCCGGCCTGCACCTGTCGCCCACATTCATCCCGTTCACGCCCTGGACCACGCGCGCAGGCTATGCCGAATTCCTGCGCGCGCTCGCCGGCCTCGGCCTGGCGGAGCAGGTGGCGCCGATACAGCTCGCCATCCGCCTGCTGATTCCGGCGGGCTCCCTGCTCCTGGATCTGCCGGAGATCCGCGCGGCGATCCAGCCATTCGACCCGCGCGTGCTGTGCTACCCGTGGCACAATTCCGACCCTGCCCTGGACCCGCTGGGCGCCTCCATCCAGGAGACGATCAAGCGCCAGGAGCGCCGCCGCGCACCGCGACTCGAGATCTTCCGCGCCATCTGGGACCTGGCGGAAGCCGGCGACTTCCCGGTGGATGTACCGATGGCCGCGCGCGCCACGATCCCGTACCTCACCGAACCCTGGTACTGTTGAGCGGAGCCCACCGAAGAGCAGTTGGCTCTTGTGTGAACGCGGCGCGTGGCAGGACGGTTCTGCGATAGGCTACCTGGTATGCAGAAGGTCAATCTTGCCGAAAAGCTCGCTTCCTTTTCCGAACACTACCAGCCGAAGATCGTGGGCGAATTGAACGGACAGCAGGTAAAGCTGGTGAAGTTTCAGGGCGACTTCGTATGGCATCACCACGAAGCCGAGGACGAATTGTTTTTTGTGCTGCGCGGTAGTTTCCGCATGGATTACCGCGACGCGGAGGGGCGCGAGCAGGAAATGCGCATCGGCGCCGGCGAGTTCGTGATCGTGCCGCGCGGCACCGAGCACCGCCCGGCGGCGGACGAAGAGGTGGAAGTGATGCTGTTCGAACCCGCCACCACGTTGAACACCGGCAACGTGCGCGGCCGGATGACCGTGGAACGGTTGGAGCGGATCTGAGGGAGGGGCGCCCCGTTCCATCAAGTAGCGGTTCACCCGGACACCGGTGATGATGGAACTGGATTGATTTATGCTTGATTGGACGACCTGCCCGGCACTCGAACGGCACCGCTTCAAAGTCAGCGGCGCCTGGGTATTCCGGGAACTCGCGTGGGCATCCGCTACATCGCGCCTTGGTGTTGTTAGGCAGTGGCAGGCCGTCTCGGCACTGCTGGTTTGGCTGGAGGCACAAGCAGAGGCGACCGCTCTACCGGTTTCCGCAATTCGAACTTGTCCATTATTGATGACACAACCTCAATAAAGAAGTCCTCAGACCTTGGACCGATGTAGACGGCACTGATCAATTGCTCCAGATCTACAGGAATCTGAACGCCGGGCACCTCCGGCCTGAGATCTTGGTACAAGGCTGCCCGCCATTCGTTTTCATGCTTGTAACAGGAACGCTTGTGAAGCCCCAGGGTGAGCACTTGCCCCAAGAAATTCGATCCCATCGGGATCGCTCCGTCGCTGAAATCTCTCCGAATTTCCGAAGATGCTGAGAGATCATCGTGGTATTTGACCTTTCCGAACATGAATTGGTGGCGAAGAAGGGGTTCGAGCTTAAGCGACAGCTGATATTGGCCGACGGAAGACTTCACTGCTACGCCGTATGCAAGAGAACTGTAGATCTGCCACATCGCCATCGACTCAGATGCGAGACACCATGAATTCACATAGAGATGGTCGCGTGCATTCTTGCAGGCCTCCACGGTGTAGTAACCTAGCTCCGCGAACACTCGCTCAAGGGAAATCTCAACTGGCCTTTGCACCTCAATGGGACCGGGACCATACTCGTCAGGTGGGAATTCACGATGTGCTGCCTCGCAGAGCCCCTCGTATGGATCGTCAAGGAGTCCCGCCGCTCTTGTGAACCACAGGTGGCCCGTGGACAACATCGAAGCGAACTTGGGCAAGTCCATGTATCGCCAAATCACGGTGTCACTGCCAACGGCATGTTCGGGTGGTGATTCGTTCCACATTGATCGCTAGCCTTTAGTCCTAGCGCTTTTGACTCGAAGATCCGGGCCTATCCGGTGATGGAACGAACGGCCCGCTTGAAAACGAGAACTGCGCCCGTGCTGATCATCCACTTGACCGTAGTGTTGCCATGGCACTGATTTGACCGGCGGATCAGTGCTCCCGACTTCGGAAGGCGACGATTCCAGCTATGTGCGAGATCCAGCCGATTCGTGCTGCTTCGCTTCAAATCGCGAAGGCTGCTCGTACACGGGCCTTCACTTGGTTCCAGTCCCGATCGCTGAGATGGCCGATGACGGTCAGCTCTGAGCGGTGTGTGGTCAGCACGTACGCTCGGAAATACGACTCGGCGCGAAGACCGGCGGATTGCCAGTCCAGGAGAACGCAGTCCGTTGATGTAGCCGTTTTGGGCAGCTTGGTCGTGAGAATACCGACGAGAACATCGGGGCGTTCTACAAGGTACGCGCTGCTGGCAATCACCACCGCCGGGCGGACTTTGGTTTCCAAGGCGCCAGCAAGCACGCCCACTACGACGTCGCCCGGTTTCAATACGATTCCTCTGACTCCTCGGCTTCAAGCCGCCTCAGGGAAGCGGCCCTGAAATCCTGCAGATCTTCGTCGGACCAGGAATCGGACCAGTCAACTTTGCCGGGCGGCGTGAGCTTGGCTAATCGTTCGGCCAGAGCCGACAGCTCGGCAGCCGTATCCGGCGGAAGGCGGCGGAAGACCTCCACAAGCAATTCTTCTCGCGGGTCCAATTGCATTTCCATGGCCTCACAACCAGTATACGGCGTGCGCCCCGTCTACCCGCCCTCCAACAGCTCCAGCAGTTTCTCCTGCACGGCTTCGCCGGTGGGGCCGTCGGGGGTGATCACCAGGATGGTGTCGTCGCCGGCGATGGTGCCCACCACTTCGGGCCAGCCTTCGTTATCGAGCGCTACCGCCACCGAGTTGGCGTGGCCCGGGGATGTTTTGAGGATCACCAGGTTCTGCGCGCGCAGCACGTCCTTGAGGAATTCGCCGGCCAGCATGGAAAAACGCGGGCCGGTCTCTTCCGGCGCCATCTCCTGGTAGCCGTCGCGCGTCTTCACCAGGCGCAGGTCGCGGATGTCGCGCGAGAGCGTCACCTGCGTGGCGGCGATGCCGACGTTCTTGAGTTCCTGGGCGAGCTCCTCCTGCGTGGTGATGCGCTTGCCGCGGATCAGTTTCAGGATCTGGCCCTGGCGGTAGGTTTTGGTCATTGGCTCATCTCTCCCAGACGCTGGCGGGCCGCGGCCAGGGCGGCGGCCACCGCATGCGGGCCGGTGCCGCCCGGAATCTCGCGCGACGCCATTCCCTTTCGGGGATTCAGCAGGGCCGCGAAGCCGCCCGTGAATTCGGGGGCGAAGCGCGCCATCTCTTCGGCGGTCCAGTCCGACGGCTTCCTGCCGCGGCGCACGCTTTCGAGCACGAAGCGGCCCACGATGCGGTGCGCCTCGTGAAACGGCGTTCCGGCGCGCGCCAGGGCCTCGGCGAGATCCGTGGCCACCACCCAGCTTTCTTCGGCGGCGGCCGCCGGTTTCGCGGGGTTGAGCCGGGCGGATTGAATCACCTCGCGCATCATTTCGAGCGACCCGGCCAGTTGATCGGCGGCTTCGAACAGCGGGACCTTGTCCTCCTGCATATCGCGATTGTAGGTCATCGGCAGGCCTTTCATGGTAACCAGCAGCGCGGTGAGACAGCCCATCACACGCCCGCTTTTCCCGCGGATCAGCTCGAGCGAATCCGGGTTCTTCTTCTGCGGCATCAGGCTGGAACCGCTGGTCACGGCGTCGCCCGGCTCCAGCCAGCCGAACTCCTCGCTGGAATAGAGGATCCAGTCTTCGGCCAGGCGGCTGAGGTGGATCATAGCGACGGTGGCGGCATAGAGAAAATCGAGCGCGAAATCGCGGTCGCCGGAGACATCCATGCTGTTGCGCGCGATGGCCGCGAAGCCGAGGTCGCCTGCCAGTGCCTCGCGGTCGAACGGAAAGCCGCTGCCCGCCAGCGCGCCGGCGCCCAGGGGGAGCACGTCGGCGCGCCGCCGCGCCTCGCCGAAACGCTCCCAGTCGCGCGCCAACATTTCAAAATACGCCAGCAGGTAGTGCGGCCACAGCACGGCCTGCGCGCGGCGCAGATGCGTGTAGCCGGGGATGACTGCGCCCGGGTAGCGGGCGGCGAGTTCGAGCAGCGCGCCCATCGCGCCGCACAACAGCGCGCGCACGCGCTCCGCCTCCTCGCGCACCCACATCCTGGTATCGAGCGAGACTTGCTCATTGCGGCTGCGGCCGGTGTGGATCTTGTCGGCCACGGCGCCGGCGCGCTCCCGAAGCTTGCGGATCACCAGTGTGTGTACGTCTTCATCGGCTGCGCCCTCGAAAAACGCGGGCGTGGCGGCGTCGCTGCGCATCTGGTCGAACGCCTCGACAATGCGCGCGCGCTCCTCGGCCGTGAGGATGCCCACGCGCTCCAGCGCCCGCGCGAATGCCTGCGAGCCACGGATATCCGCATCCACCAGGCGCCGGTCGAAATCGAGCGACCCCGAGAACCGCTCGAAAATCTCCGACGGCCCGGACTCGAACCGCCCGCCCCAGAGCTTCATCGCGATTTGCCGGACAGCGCGGCCCGCACCTTGATGGGCAGGCCCACGAGGTTGATAAAGCCGAGGGCGTCCTTTTGATCGTAGCTCGCGCCCATGGTGAAGCTGGCGATATCGAGCGCATAAAGCGAGTATGGCGACCGACGGCTGAGCGGCGCGATGTTTCCCTTGTACAGCCGCAGTTTCACTTCGCCGGTTGTGTTTTCGCTCACTTTTTCGAAAAACGCGTCGAGCGCCTCGCGCAGCGGCGTGTACCACATGCCGTTGTAGACCATTTCGGCGTACTCGAGCGCCCGCTGCTGCTTGTAATGCAGCGTATTCCGGTCGAGTGTGAGGGATTCCAGCTCGCGCATGGCGAACAGGATCAGCGAACCGCCGGGCGTTTCATAGCAGCCGCGCGATTTCATGCCCACGCAGCGGTTCTCCACCAGGTCGGTGCGCCCGATGCCATGCTCGGCGCCGATCTGGTTGAGCGCTTCGAGCAGCTTGAAAGCCTGCATCCGCCGGCCATCGACCGAAACCGGCGCGCCGCTCTCGAAACCGATGGTGACTTCGCCGGGGGTGTCGGGCGCGTCGGCCGGGCTCTTGGTGAGCATCCAGATATCGTCGGGCGCCGCGTTGGCCGGGTCCTCGAGCGCCCCGCCTTCGTGCGAGATGTGCCAGACGTTGCGGTCGCGGCTGTAGATCTTGGTGGTGGAAGCGGCGATGGGGATGTTGCGGGCGCGCGCGTAGGCGATGGCGTCTTCGCGCGACACGATGTCCCACTCGCGCCACGGGGCGATCACCGGCAGGTGCGGCGCCAGCGCTTTGTAAGTGAGCTCGAAGCGCACCTGGTCGTTGCCCTTGCCCGTGCAGCCGTGCGCCAGCGCGTCGCAGCCGGTGGCCAGCGCCACCTCCACCTGCTTGCGGGCCAGCAGCGGGCGGGCGATGGAGGTGCCCAGCAGGTACTTGTGCTCGTACACAGCGCCGGAGCGGACCAGCTTCCACAGGTATTGCGAGACGAACTCCTCGCGCAGGTCCTCGATGTAGACTTCCGATGCGCCGGTGCGGCGGGCCTTCTCCTCCAGGCCGGCGAGTTCGTCGCCGCCCTGTCCGATGTCGCCGCACACCGCGACGACTTCGCAGCCGTAGTTCTCCTTCAGCCACGGAATGATGACAGAGGTATCCAGGCCACCCGAGTAGGCGAGGGCCACTTTCTTCGGTTTGTTCATAAAACTGGGGCTGTGCCGGTATTACGATAGCATCATCAGCAGCAGCGCTTTCTGCGCGTGCAGCCGGTTCTCCGCCTGGTCGAACACCGCCGACCGCTTCGCCTCCATGACGGAATCCGTGACCTCTTCGCCGCGCTTGGCCGGCAGGCAGTGCATGAAAATGGCATCCGGCCGCGCCTGCGCGAACAGGGCGTCATTCACCTGGTACGAATGGAAGGCCTTTTTGCGCTCGATCGCTTCCTGTTCCTGTCCCATGCTGGCCCATACGTCGGTATAGACCACGTGAGCGCCCGCGAGCGCCTCGGCGGCATCATGAGTGACCGTGACCGAAGCCTCTTCCACCGCCGCCAGCCCTTCGGCCTGCGCCACAATATCCGGGTCCGGCGTATATCCTTCCGGGCACGCCAGCGCGAAATCCATGCCCAGCCGCACGGCCGTCAGCATCAGCGACTGCGCCACGTTGTTGCCGTCGCCGATGAACGCCAGCTTGCGGCCCTTCAGTTCGCCGAAATATTCCCGCACCGTCTGCATGTCGCCCAACGCCTGGCAGGGATGGTACGCATCGCTCAGGGCGTTGATGACCGGCACTGAAGACCAGTGCGCCAGCCCTTCCACGGTCGACTGCGAAAACACCCGCGCCACGATTCCGTTCACCCAGCGGTCCAGGTTCCGCGCCACATCCTTCAGCGGCTCGCGGACGCCGATGGGCCCATCCACGAACACCGAGCCGCCGCCCAGCTCCCGGATGGCCAGCTCGAATGTGAGGCGCGTGCGTAGCGACGGTTTTTCAAACAGCAGCGCGATGGACTTGCCCGCCAGCACCTGCGCGTAATCGCGCGGCGACTGCTTCACCGCGGCCGCCAGTTCGAGCAGGTAAACGAGTTCGTCGTCAGTGAGATCGAGGTCCGAGAGCAGGTCCCTGCCCGACACCTTGAGGATCTGGTTGGGGCTGAAAGGCCGGCTCATGGCGACCACCTTGTTTGAATGTTTATTCACCTGAACGAATAATTACACGCAGGAAGAGGCCGCGTCAAGGGTGGGACTCGTCTGGTAGTGTTACGGCCTGCGGTGCTGAGGCCGATGAATGATTCATTCAGTCTGTGAAATCATGGGGTTGCGGAGGCCGAGAACAGGTCGGGCCGGCCTGTCAAGCAAATTGGTCAGGAGTCGATCCCGGTCTTGGGCTTAGAGTGCGCATGGCAGTTTAGACGGGGGAAAATGGAAGCCCGGCGTTACGCTCTAGGGTCAAGGCTCTCCCGAAGATCAGGCGCAGTTTGTTCTTAACTTCTTGGCTCTGGCGGGATCAGTGCTCCTGGCCGCCGGCGTCTCTCCCGAAGATCAGGCGCAGTTTGTTCTTACCTTCCCTGCTCACCTGGTTCTTGCGCATCCTGGTACCATCACGGGAGACGCCAGTCTCGCAGTGGCCGTAGTTGTCTTCCTCCCGGACGTGCTCAGTCCTCAGATCGTATGTGCCCCCACCTTCCCTTGATAGCATGGGTTCGGCGGCCTGATTTCTTTTGGTCGCGGCCTCGCTGGGGGTCATGTACTTCATCGCGCGCCATGAGACACGATACGCGCGGTCTACTTGACCCGTCCAGGAGGAGTTACGAATGGGAACCCCATCCCATCGGCTGCGAAAGTTCGGAGCCCGCGTTTAGCCCTCGGAATCAGAGCGAAATCGCAGATTTCCACTCGAGAATCTCCTGGCTGAGAGGCGTCTTACTGCGCGTCGCGGATCTTGTTCGGCCCAGTCGCGAATGTTCTAAGTCATTAAGTCACAAGGCTTCGAAATTTCCTGTAAGTCACGCAGGGATAAATGCGTTACCCGGCATTCAGGCGCTCGCTGGAACGTCGTTTTCGAGGTTCTTGTGGCATCCTGTGTATGGGGCACCAGCCTGAGTCGGGCAGGCCGGGTACGGAGATAAACTGGTGAACGGGACAGAGGTTTTGAAGATTCGCTCGGGCCGGGGCCCCAGATGTTAGTGGCGGCGGCCGATGATGGCCCCCTTTTTCGCCGCCACCGACACCCAGCCCCGAGGCAGCGGATTGTACTATACTTTAAAGCGGCCCTAGAGCCGTTTCTGGGCCGGTAGCGGGGCGCGCGGCTTGCCAAATTTGACGAACGTCTATCCAGAAAAAGGCCTTAGCTGCACTCAAAGGATAATCCAACACTAGGCGGAGGTGCTCCTGGCGTAAATATGTAAGTACTTTTGTTTCTTGCATATGGGTAATATTTGCGCTCCATATATGACAGGATGGTGTGGTATGCCACGGCCCCAAAAGAACCCTTGCAACCAAGAGGGTCTCCTGATAGTCTCTATGTATGTAGCCTATGGACTACGGTCGATTGAAGGCGGACCTGAACGGTGAAGGCTAAAGGTGGAAGTCCGACGACGCAGAGTCGAAAACTACGTGACGGCAGATGGTGGTTGTCCTTTTGATGAATGGCTCGATGGCCTCCGCGATCCAATTGGCAAAGGCCAAATTGACCAACGAATTGCCCGCTTGCGTTTGGGATCGCTTGGAAAGTGGGACGATGTTGGCGAAGGCGTCATCGAACTGATTTTCAAGAACGTTGGCCCGGGGTATAGGGTCTATTGTGGGCAAGACGGCCCGGATCTGGTAATCCTCCTTGGTGGCGGCACAAAGCGTGGTCAGCAAGCCGACATCGAGAGGGCCAAGAAACACTGGCGTGATTACAACGAGTAAACCAAAATGCCAAAGCGAACAAAAAGCTACGAAACTGGCCTGCATGAGCGCCTCCAGGATCCGTCCTACGCAATGGAATACCTACGCGCAGCGCTTGCAGACGACGAGGAGGGCGCAGATGCTGTATTCCTCCTGGCCCTGCGTGATGTCGCGCAGGCCAACCATATGACATATGTCGCGGAGGCTACTGGACTAAACCGAGAGAGTCTCTACAAGATGCTCTCGCGTCGCGGAAACCCAGGAATCAATAGCCTAAAAGCAGTGCTTACTTCTGTGGGTCTTCGACTCTCGGTTGAAGTAGCGCCGCCCAAAGCGCGAGTTGCCAATGCCCCGGCGCAACAAGTTGCCGTTTGGGACCCGAAAATCCCGTGCGGCGGATTTTCCTATGACCCTGTTCAGCCCGGTCTACAACAAAGTGAGTCTTGCCGGGAGGTACTTGCGAAGCCACCCCCTAGAAGCGGGGACCTGTACGCTGAAAATAATTGGGAAGTTTCCTTAGCAGTTCTTGATGGTCAATGATAATCTCACAGAGCCAAGAAGAGATCAAAGCGGCAGTCACTCTCCAGTCCAAATGTGAATTGAAACGAGTCGGTCTTCGTCAGTGTCACGCTTCGCTCGAAGGCACGGAGGCCGAATTAACTGGTCCATTTTCACTCAGGGTTTCTCACAATTCCATAGCTAATGCGATCTTGGACGGCTTTCTACGGATCGAGGGACGTTTTCAGATTCAGGGATACGATAGTTCTGAATCCCCTTCTCTTCTTTTTAGCATCGAGTGTACGTTTGACCTGGATTACGAAATCCAGGACAAGTCCTTCGAACCCTCTTCACAATCGATTGCCGCATTCAAGGACGGCAATGCAATTTTCAATTGCTGGCCTTATGCCCGGGAACTAGTCAACAGCCTGACCTCGCGCATGGATCTCCACGTCCCACCACTACCTTTCCTACGAATCGTCCCTAAGCCCCGTGTGAAACCTACGGCCACAACGGAATCCCCATCGGAAGCGGCTTCCAATCCCGAATGAGTTCGGCGGCTTGATCTTCTTTTGGTCGCGGCCTCGCTGGGTCATGTACTTCGGCGCAGTGGAACTCGAAACGTCCGAGATTAGTTACGAATAGGAACTCATCCCATCGGTTGGGGAACTATGGTGGAACTTTCGGAGCTTTTTTCGGAGGATTTCTTCAGTCGGGGATGGTCGCGCAGATACAGGTTAACAGGACAATGGAGGCATCGAGAACAAAACGGCTCACGGCCTGCTCTCATGGAGCAGATCCTTGATGGTCGCCCCGCCGAGCGTCAATCCGTGCCGCTTTCCGAAGCTGGCCAGCCGCCGCGCGGCGGCAGCCAATTCCGGCTCAGGCGCTTGTTTGGGCAGACGATTACGCAGCATATCGAGCGCCTGGTCGAGCGCTTCCTCTTTCGTCTGCGCCAAGCCTGAGTTGATCGCCTCACGGAGCAGTTGCTCTTGTTCGGGTCGCAGAAAGATCGTCATCGCTGCCTCTTGGCTGGGCCGCCCGGCCTGGAGTTCCAATCGCAAGTGTAGTCTTTTCAGTTCGCTGCGTAAAGTGTGCATGGGGGCGGGGGCCTTCGAGGGGCTCGGGGGGCCGGACGGCGCGCCGGGCCGAGTTTATCGCGCGGGGTACCGCAATCTGAAACTCAAAAACCCTCGTACTCATCTATGTAAATGTCATACAATATTAGGAATCGGGGTGGCGATAGGGTGACGCGCTTTGCAGGGTTGTGGTTCGGGCTGGCCGCGCTGGCGTTTGCGGGCGGTACGGAGGTGGACCGCGCCCGCAAGCTCTATAATCTCACCGATTTCGATCAATCCCTCCAGATTTTGCAGGCGGTTCCGGACAAAGACGCGGCGGTGTACGAGCTGATCGGCCGGAACTACTACATGCAGAGCAATTACAAGAAGGCTACCGAAGCCCTGGAAAAAGCCGTGGCGGCGGAACCCGGCAATTCGGATTACGCGCTCTGGCTGGCACGGGCGTGGGGCCGGCGCGCCGAGACATCGAGCCCCTTCACGGCTCCCGGCCACGCCTCCCGGGCACACCAGTATTTCGAGAAAGCCGTGCAGTTGAACCCCCGCAACCTTGAGGCGCTCACCGACCTTCTGGAGTACTACATCGAGGCGCCGGGGTTCCTGGGCGGCGGTCTGGACAAAGCCGAGGCGACCGCCGCGCGGATCGCCGCCGTCGACCAGTCCGAAGGGCACTGGGCGCGGGCCCGTCTGGCCGAGAAGCGCAAGGAATTCGGCAGCGCGGAAGAGCAACTGCGGCGCGCCATTGAAGCCGCTCCGCGCTCGGTGGGGCGGCTCGTCGATCTGGCACGGCTGCTGGCCCGGCAGGGGCGCTTTCAGGAGTCCGACCAGAACATCGCGCGCGCCGAGAAGATCGCTCCCAACAGCCCCCGGCTGATGTACGCCAAAGCCGATCTGTACATCAAGCACGGCAGGAACCTGGATGTAGCCAAGGATCTGCTCAAGCGCTACCTGAGTTCCACGCTGACGCCCGACGACCCGCCGCGGTCGCAGGCGGAAAAACTCCTCCGGCAGGTGCAGGGCGGCTAGCCCGCATGTTTCTTGGCGAAGCCCTCCGCTTCAGCGTCCAGGCTCTGCGCGCCAATCCGGTCCGCACGCTGCTCACCGGCCTGGGAATGGTGATCGGCACCGCCTCGGTCATCCTGGTGGTGACCATCTCGCTCACCAGCCGCGATTACATCCTGGAGACGGTGCAGGGCATCGGCTCCAACATCATCTTTGCATATTACGCCGCCGCCGGACCGAGCGACCCCACCGCCGATGCCGACTATATCAAGCTGGCGGACGTGGAGGCGATCCGCCAGGGACTGACCGCCGATATCGTCGCCGCCACGGGCATCATGTCCAACTTCGACCGCATCCTGATCGGGGGCAAGGAGCAGGATGTGAAGGTGATCGGCACCGACGAAGCGTATCAGCCGGTGCGCAACATCATCATCAGCTCGGGCCGCTTCCTGGACCAGGGCGACGTCGCCCTGCGCGGCAAAGTAGCGCTGCTCACCGACAAGCTCGCCGAGCGGATGTATGGCAGCCGCGGGGCCGCGCTCAGCCAGGTGATCCGCCTTTTCGGATTGCAGTTCACGGTGATCGGCACGTTTCGCGAGAAGGTCGAGACTTTCGGCCAGACGGAGGTGGAGCGCGATACCATCGTGGTCCCCATCACGGTGCTGCGCTACTTCACGCCGCAGGAACGGATCGACCCGCTGTACGTGCAGGTGCGCTCGCCCGAGCAGGTGGACCGCGTGGCGGTGCGGGTGCAGGAGATCCTGGAGGCCCGCCACCGCGCGGGCGCGCGCTACCGGGTGGATACGCTCACCGTGATTCTGAATGCCGCCAAGCAGATATCGCTCATCCTGTCGCTGGTCTTGATCCTGGTGTCGGCCATCACGCTGGTGATCTCCGGAATCGGCATCATGAATATCATGCTGGTGACGGTGACGGAGCGGACGCGCGAGATCGGGGTGCGCCTGGCAGTGGGCGCGTCGGCCCGCGAGATCCTGATTCAGTTCCTGACCGAGGCGATGATGGTGAGCCTGGCGGGCGGCATCCTGGGTATCCTGGTGGGCGTGGCGATTCCCCTGAGCGTGGGGCTGTATACGAACATCCGGATTCCGATTTCGCCGGTCGCCATCGTGGTGGCCTTCGGCGTTTCCTCGATGGTGGGCCTGATCTTCGGCATCCTGCCCGCCAACCGCGCGGCCCACTTGAATCCCACTGAAGCCTTGCGCTATGAGTAGGGCCCGGCCGGCCTTCGCGCTGCTGTGTGGCGGCGTTCTGGCCGCGGCCGGCGCGTGTGCGCAAACGCTGGACATCTACTCGGAATTCCAGCGCGTGGACCCGTTCGGCGCCGTCGTCGCGGCCGACCGCGGGCTGGCGCGGCGCGAAATCCTCTCGCCGGCTGTGGCCCGCAACGCGTTCGCGTCGTTCCATGTAGTGGTCTCGGTGCCGGCCAAAGAGAGCTACTTCCTGTTTGTCGGGACCAATCCGCCCAACGCCTGCTCCTTCACCTTGTATCGCGAGCACTTCGTGAAAACGGAGCAGGGATGGATACCCGATACCCTGGTGGAGACGCCGCGCATTCCCGATTTCGGAGTGATGCCCGACCCGGACGAAAATATCGACGGGCAGACCACGCGCCTCTACCTGTTGGACCTGTGGATACCGCCCGATACTCCGCTCCACGGCTTTCGTCTGGAAGTGCAGATGAAGGTGGGGATCTGGGTGATCCGGCCCCTGGAGGTGCGCGTGATGGCGGCGCGCGTGCCCGACCTGACGGGCGTCCCTTCGGGCCCTGAGAAGAGCATCCCGCCCATCGATCGCGGCGCCGATGCCGCGGCCATCGATCCCCTGACAGCATATGTCTCCGGCGCGGCGATGGCCACCAATGCGCCGCCCCTCACGCTGCGCGGCACGATTCGCCGCAACGCCATCCAGGATATGTTGCTCGCCGGTTCGCTCCCCGCCGCCGTGGCTGGTCCGCAAGCGATGGGCAAGCGCGTAGTGGACCTTTTCGGGAGCAACTACCAGTCTTACGCCAGGATCTCCGGCGCCGAATGGTATCTGCGGCTCCGCGATTTTTTGGCAGGGCAGGCCTCCCGGCCGGTCCCGCGGTAAGGCGGCTGCGCGCCGGATCGCCCGCCCCCATGAGCTTTCCATCCTCTCCGCGACGCCCCCCGTCGGCTCTTTCCCCGGTTTCGGCGGGAATCGCGCCTGGCCAGGCCCCGCCCGCCGTATACTCTCTCCAGATATGTTGGAGGCCAAGGAGCTTCGCAAAACCTACCGCGACCTGGTCGCCGTAGACGCCATCTCATTCCGCGCGCGGCCGGGCGAGACCGTCGGCCTGCTCGGTCCCAACGGAGCGGGCAAGACGACCACCGTTTCCATGATCGCCGGCCTGCTGAAGCCGGATCGCGGCGAGGTGCTCATCGAAGGGCGCCCGGTGCGCGGCGATACCGATCCCATCAAGCGCCGCATGGGCCTGGTTCCCCAGGAACTGGGCCTGCACGACGAGCTGTCCGCGCAAGACAACCTCGCCCTGTTCGGCGCCCTTTACGGGATGCGCGGCGCGGCGCGCCGGCGGGCCATGGATGCCGCGCTCGATCTCGCGGGCCTGGCCGATCGCGCCCGGGACCGCGTGCGCACCTTCAGCGGCGGTATGAAGCGGCGCTTGAACCTGGCCGCCGCCCTCCTGCACGATCCCCAAATCCTGCTCCTGGACGAACCCACCGTGGGAGTGGACCCGCAGAGCCGCAACGCCATCTTCTCCACCCTCGAAGAATTCCGGCGCCAGGGCAAAACGCTGGTCTACACCACCCATTACATGGAGGAGGCCGAGCGCCTTTGCGACCGCATCATCATCATCGACCATGGCAAGGTGATGGCCAACGACAGCCTGGAGGCGGTGCGCGCCCTGGTCCCCAACGTCAGCCTGATCGAATTCGAAATCGAAAATCCGGGCGAAGGCGAATGGTACGCCCCCCTGCGCCTGGTGGACGGAGTCGATTCCGTCGAACTGCAAGGGACCCTGCTGCGCGTGGGCCTGCGCAACCTGGCGGAGACGGCGCCGAGCGTGCTCGAGTGGCTGCGGCAAAACGGCCGCCGCTATTCGCACCTGGCCAGCCAACGGGCGGATCTGGAAACCGTGTTTCTGACTCTCACCGGAAGGAGCGTGCGCAACTCATGAGCACGACCGCCTTTGCCGCCCTGGTGCGGCGCGACCTGTACCTGTACATCACCGACCGCCGCGCGGTGATCATGAGCCTGGCGGCGCCCATCCTCATCGCATCGTTCTTTGGATACATTTTCGGAGGCGTGGCCAACGACGCACCGTCGGCGCGCGTCCCCGTGGCGGTGATCGATAACGATCAAAGCGACATCTCGCACCGCCTGGTGGCCGGGCTCACCGCCGACCGCGCGCTCGAAATCCGCCCGGGCACGCTCGCGCAGGCGCGCGACGCGGTGCGCGGCGGCAAGACCACCGTCGCCGTGGCGATTCCCCCAGGCTTCGGCCCGCAGGCGGCGCAATCGCTGTTGGGCGGGGGGCATCCGCCCGAGCTCCAGTTGCTCTACGACCCTTCGCACGGGGCCGAAATGGCCATGGTGCGCGGCATCCTCACGCAGCACGTCATGGAATCGGTCGGCGCCGGCCTGTTCGGCGGTTCCGGCGGCGGTTCCGGCGGCGGTTCTGGCGGCGGCTTCGCCATGCCCTTCACCACGCGGGAAGAGCCCGTCACCGCGCGCAAAGGTGTGGAGTATAACGCCATGGGCCATTCCTTCGCGGGAATGACCGTGCAGTTCATTCTCTTCATGGGAATCGACGCGGGAATGTTCATGATCTACCAGCGGCGCAGCGGCATCTGGAAGCGGCTGCGGGCGGCGCCCATCTCGCGCTTCGTAATGATCGGCAGCCGCGCCGCCAGCTCCGCCCTCATTGCCGTGTTCATCATGTTCGTCGTGTTCGGCTTCGCCCGCATCGTGTTTCACGTCCGCGTGGAAGGCAGCCTGGCGGGGTTCGTAGCGATCGCGGTGGCTTTCGGCCTGATGACGGCGGCATTCGGCCTGCTGATTGCGGTGTCGGGCAAAACCCCGGAAGCCACCCGCGGCTTGGCCATCCTGGCGACGCTGCTGCTGGTGATGCTGGGCGGCGCCTGGGTCCCCGCGTTCATCTTCCCGCAGTGGCTGCAGAAGGCCAGCTTTGCCATTCCGACGCGCTGGGCCGTGGACGCGCTCGATGGCGTGACCTGGCGCGGCCTGGGTTTCGCCTGGGCCCTCGGTCCGGTTGCCGCCCTATTGGGCTTCACCGTTCTGTTCGGCGCGCTGGCGCTGTGGCTCTTCCGCTGGGACGAGGCGTGAAGTCCAGGTTTCACCGGAGAGCCGCGAACACGCAGACGGCGCGCCGGGTAGCCGGGATTGTCGAAACTGCGGGGCACCAAAAGCATACTTGGCCCACGCACGCAGGGTGCAGGGCACGCGGAGCAGCATTGCTTTCTCGGCGGCGAGTTGGAGCGCGGGTTACCGTCGAAGTGGTCGCCAGGGCGAAATCAGGCTCCCACCAATACCGAGGCTGGCAACCATGCTTCGCAAATCGGGGCGCATCAAGTAGACGGTGCGCTGGGTAGCCGGGGTCGGCGGAACTGCCAGGCACCAGGCATACCTGGCCCACGCACGCAGGGTGCAGGCGCGCGGAGCAGCATTGCTTTCTCGGCGGCGAGTTGGAGCGCGGGTTACCGTCGAAGTGGTCGCCAGGGCGGAATCAGGCGCCCACCGATACCGAGGCTGGCACCATGCTTCGCAAATCGAGGCGCATCAGGTCGAAAATCTTGACCAGGTTGGTGACGTCCACGCCACACACGCCCCAACGATACAGATGCAGACGAACCTGAACCGCGGCCATGCCCCAGGCGAACATCAGCTGGCGTTGCAGCAGGATGCCGGCCAGGTCCGGCCGGTCGCTGCGGGACTGCACCAGCAGCATCTTCATGGCGGCGCACACGCGGCCGAAATCGGCGCTCAGGCAGCGCAGGTATCCCTGGAAGATCCGGCAGCGCTGCATGCGGAGCTTGGTCGCCATGGCCGGGGTGAAGCCGGGTTGGGAACGGAGGAATTCGAGATCGCCGCCATCGAGGAGGCGCATCATCGGCCGGTAGCATTCGATCGAGAGTTCACTAATCCATTCGGCGGTTAGAGGGAGCGTGCTCCCCCGGAACGCGCTCTTGACCAGAAGAAACAGTGCGAGCAGCAGCCCGAGGCATGCCAGAATCGATATGGTAATCATTGGAGCCATCCTTGCACATTCGCCGTCACCTAGAGTATGCGGAACTTTCAAATGGAATTCAATTCCGTACTGGGTAATATTGGTACTAGTTTCGGCCGGAATTATATCTTAATTTCGCGAGACTTTTAGCAGGGCGGCGTTTAAGGCGTCGAGATGGCGGAGCATGGTTTGCTCGTGGGCCGGGTCGATCCACGGGAGAACCTGCCGTGTTTCCTCGCCTTGGGGGTTCAGCAGGAGCAACCAGGCCACCGCGCACGCCGCGGATATTCCGGTCAGGCCGGTGTTGACGGCGCTCGTCAGGTGGAGCCCGAAGACGTTACGGAGGAGCAGGCTCAGATTGGTGCCCAGGAAAAACAAAACAAAGACCACGGCGATCACTACCACGTTGCGGCTGAGGGGCACGGGATAGCGAGTGAGCAGAAACAGCATCAGAAGGAGAAACATTACCAGGGCGAAATCCACGCCGCGCTCGGCGGCCACGGTATAACCCATGATGCGGGATTGCTGGGGCATCGCCGGAGTAATGCGGGGCAGCAGCGTGAGCGCGGACACACCGACCGAAACCAGGATCACCAGGTACATAGCCCACCGCCCCAGAGTGTATAAGCCTTTATGCCTTTCCAGGATCAACCGGTAGAGGGCCAGCACCACCAGGATATGGAAGACCCACAGCAGGGGGGCGCTGAGAACCCAGGAGTAAAAATATACATTCGACCGCGCGCCCGGGATCAGATCGAGCCAGAGAAAAGCACCGGTATACGGCACCAGGAAAAGGAGATAAACGAAGAAAACCCGATAACGGCGATGGAGTTGCGAGCGGAAGAGTTTGAGGGCCGTGAGCCCGGCCCCAAACAGGTAAACCAGTTCGAAAAGACGAACAATAGCGGCGCCCGACATCCCGGAATCTCAGATCCCGATTCTATCACCGGGCGCCACGTTGAACTCTAGCACTCTGTTTGGGGGCTTAGCGCACCCACGGGCAAGGATTGCATTCCGGCGGGGGGGCAATCTGCGTGGACCGGGCAGCGGCAAAAAAGGAAAATGCAAACACGGCGATGAGTACAAGCTTTTTCATGATTCAGTCCCTTTTCCAAATAAGATTTACGTGCTCAAGCTGAGTACTATACTAGACCTGACTGTACCGTCATAGGGAGATTTTCGCAAAAATTTTCCAAATATGGAACGGGAACGAGTACTAAGGTCCTACGAATACAGCGCGTCGGGGCACACCAACGAGTGGCTGGCGAACATGAACTGCAGGATGGGAGTTCCGGTACCAGGGTTTCACCGGAGCCGCAGGCCGCGCACCGGACTCAACCGCGAGCGTGGGGTTGTTTTTGCGATCCCCATAACATCGCGGCGCCGGTCACCTGGCCGATGACATCGATTTCTTCCAAAGTGAAGATGGCGGGCCGCTGCTGCGATGCGGGGTGCGGCTGGAGCAGCAGACGGCCGTCCGCCACCGCGCACCAGCCGCAAAGATATCCGCCGCGGTGCTCCAGGAAATAGACGGGGCGGTCATATTCGTTGGTCCAGCCGCCGGCGGCAATCTTGCGGCGGCTCTGGTCGATCAGCACCAGCGAGCCGGGGCGCAAAACCGGGTACATGGACCAATCCTCGAGCCCGATCAGGCCATAGCGATGGTGTCTCACATCCAGGCCGTTCAGCAAGCTGAGCGGCATTTTCCCCCAGCGGCCGATCAGGGTGCTGAGAAACGTGGTCTTGTGGGGATCGATTTCGCAATCGAGCGGCTGCGGAATGGAAACCGGGCGATCGGGTGCGAGACGGATTTCGTGGGTTTCCTCGAGTCCGATCTGGAGGCATTCGGACGGCAACAGTTCCACGGGAACGCCGTACCAGCCGAGCAGTTCGCGCCATTCCAGGCGGTAAATGGCGGCCAGCGTGTACAGCCGGAAGATGGTGGGCACGGTGCCTTTGTTTTCGATATCCGCGAGGCGGCTCAGGGCGATGGCGAACTCATCGCTGCCACGCCGCCGCGCCACCTGCTGACTGGCGTCCTCCACGTCGCGATAGGTCAGCTTGAGCCGTTCGCGGGTCCGCTTGAGCTTGGCTCCGGGGCGCTCCATGTTATATCCTCGCTGGTACGGTACCGGCAGAACCCGATTGTAGCTTGCAGCCCGAGCACGGGCAAAGGAAAACAGGGTTTTTTGTTCTGAAATCGGAACAGCGGCGGAAGATGACGGAAAAATCAACAGGTAAGCCCATGATGAGAATCCCGGTTGTGGAGAGAGCGGCGAGCGGCCGCACGGTTCCGGGACGTTGCATAACGCGACACAGTGTTCCAAAATCCACCATCGCCGCTCTATCCGGAGAAAAGGCTCTGGTTTTCGCGTTGGGCCGGTGGGCCGTAAGCGGGACGTAAGGGAGCGGAATGGCCGGCAGGAGAACGAAATTGCGGCCCGGGGCGGCGGTGATCGCCTTCCAAGGGGCGCGCGGCGCGTTCAGCGAAGAAGCGGCGCGCAAACTGGCGGGAGCGGAGACCGCAGTCTTGCCGTGCGAGCGCTTCGAAGATGTGTTCCGCAGCCTCAAGGAAGGACAGGCCACGGGGGCGGTGGTGCCGATCGAAAATACCCTGGCCGGATCGGTGCACGAGAATTACGACCACCTGGTGAATTTCGAACTGCCGATTGTGGCCGAAACCTCGGTGCGCATCGTGCACAACCTGATCGCGCCGAAGGGCGTGGCGTTTTCCGCAATCCGGCGCGCCTATTCGCATCCCGTGGCGCTCAACCAATGCCTGGATTTCTTCGCGCGCAACCCGCAAATCGAGAGGATTCCGTTCTACGACACCGCCGGCAGCGTCAAGATGATCGCGGAGGAGGGACTGGCGGATGCCGCGGCGATCGCTTCGGCGGTAGCCGCCGGGATTTACGGCGCGCGCATTCTGCGCCGGTCGATCGAAAGCGACCGCCGGAATTTCACGCGGTTTTTCCTGCTGCGGACTCCCGAGTACGCGCGGCGGCGCCCCGTCCGGGCCGCCCATCGTGCGGTCTGGAAGACTTCGCTGGTGTTCGGCACGCGCAACGTACCCGGGGCTTTGTTTCGCGCCCTGAGTGCGTTTGCGCTGCGGGACTTGAATCTCACCAAAATCGAGTCCCGCCCGCTGCGCGGCAAGCCCTGGGAGTATCTCTTCTATCTCGACTTCCTGGGCCGCGTGGACACGCCCAACGCCCAGAACGCGATCCATCATCTGCGCGAAATCGCGGACTTCGAGCGCGTGCTGGGCTGTTATCCGAAGGGCGCCTGAGGCGGCAGCACCGATGCGCGCGTGCTAAAATTCCATAAGGCATGCTTCCCGACCTGAAGTTGGTGATTCGCCTGCAGGAAATCGATCATCGCCTGGCGGATCTGACCCGCGAGATCACCGCTCTTCCCAAGCACATCGCCGAAATCGAAAAAAAGCTGGTGGCGCACGAGCGCAAGCTGGAGGCCGACCGCGCGGCGCTGGCCGCCAACCAGAAAGAGCGCAAGAAATGCGAGGGCGAGATCCAGATGCAGGAGCAGAAGATCTCCAAGCTGAAGGACCAGATGCTCCTGGCCAAGACCAACGAGCAATACCGCGCCTTTCAGAACGAAATCGACTTCTGCCAGAAGGAGATCGGCAAGCTCGAAGACCGCATTCTGGAGCTGATGGGCGAATCCGAGCCGCTCGATCTGAACGTGAAGGCGGCGGACGTCGCGCTGAAGGCGGAGAAGGCGCAGGTGGAAGCGGAAACGAAACAAGCGCGGGCGCGCACCGCCGAAGACGAGAAGGCGTCGCGCGATTTCCATAGGGAGCGCGCGGAGATCGTGTCCGCGGTCACGCCCGCGGTCTACCAGCGGTACGAGCGGGTGCGCAAGGCGCGCAAAGGCATCGGCATTGCGGAGGCGGTGGACGGCCGCTGCAGCGCGTGCAACATGGCCATGCGGCCCCAGTTTTTTCAGGACCTCAAGCGGGGCGCGGAGGTGATGTCCTGCGAGAGCTGCCTGCGCATCCTGTACTACAACCCGCCGGTAGCGGTGGAAGACCTGGGCGGGGAAACGCCGCTGGCGGCGCGGGAATAGCGCGCGGGCGGAGTGGCCATTACAATGAGCAGTGGCCATGCTGCTCGATTCCATTACCTTGAAGGACTTGCTTTCGTTTCAGGAGGCGACGATCGAGCTGCGGCCGCTGAACGTGCTGATCGGGCCGAATGCGTCGGGAAAATCCAACCTGATTTCGGCGATCACTTTGTTGAAGGCTGCGCCTGGCGACCTGCAGGAGGCAATCCGGCGGGGCGGAGGTGTACGGCAATGGATCGGCAAACGGCAACCCCGGACGACCGCGGCGATCGAAGCCCGAATCGCGGTGCCCGGCGACGCCCGCCCGCTGGAGTACTCCCTGGCGTTTACGGAACGCGCTTCGAGTTTCCACATTGTGAATGAATCGCTCCGGCCTGTTGTCGACCACCCCGGATCGGGATTCCTCAAGCGCAGCGCCGGCCACGTGAGAATCTACAGGACCGGGAATCAGGCATTCAGCGAGGCTGCGATTGCGGAGTCCAAGTCCGGGCTGGCGGCTTATCGGGATCCGGCGGACCCGACTCCCATAACCCGCGTGGGTGAAGCGTTGGGCGCGATTCAGGTTTTCCGCGAGTTCCATACGGACTTGAATTCTACGGTCCGAACCGGTGTTTCAACCATGGCCCACAAGGATTTCCTTTGGGAAGGCGGGGGCAACCTGGCTTTGATCCTGGATGACCTGCGTTTTGCCGGGAAGCTAGAACCGCTGAAGGAATACCTGCGGAGATTCTGGGAAGAAGCGGATGACGTCCGCGTCAAGACCGATGGGCCGGTCACGCAGACATATGTCAAAGAGCGTGGAATCGAGGAGCCGATTTCCGCGATTCGACTCTCGGACGGCACCCTGAAGTTTCTTTGCCTCCTGGCGGCGCTGCGTGACGACACACTCAGCGGAGCTGGTGAGCGCTCTCTCCGACGATGCGGAGGCCATAGTGGTCTGCGAACGCGGGGAGGACGGCGGGACCGGCTTCAACCGGCTACGGTCCGGCGATCTGGACGAATGGCTGGAGCGTTATCGTCTGGGTGAGTTGTGGCGAAAGGGTGAGATCGGCGGCAATCGATGGTAGCCGAGGTCCGGATCTACTGCGAGGGCCATCCGGCGTTGAGGCCCGGCTTTGCGCAGTTCTTCGGCGAACTGGCGCAGGGCCTGGGTCGTCGTCCCCGATTTATTGCGGGCGGGGCCACTGCCGTCCAGGATTTTCAAACCGCTCTCAGGAAGCATCCGCAAGCGATGAATCTTCTGTTGAAGGACAGCGAAGGACCCGATGACGGAACGTGGTTCGAGTCTCTGGGCATCGGCCCGGAGCGGAAGGAGTCGGTGTTCTGGATGGTGCAATGCATGGAATCGTGGTTCGTGGCCGATCCGGAAAGTCTGAAGCGCTACTATGGTCAAGAGTTTCGCGAGAAGACCATCGCCGGCAATCCAAATGTCGAAGATAACCCGAAGAGGCAGGTGATCGACGGGCTAAGGGATGCCACCAAGGGCACGCCAAAAGGACCGTATCACAAAACGAAACACGCGCCGCATCTGCTGGGATTGATACGGCCAGAGCGAGTCAAAAAGGCGTCACCCCACTGCCGCCGCCTCTTTGAATCCGTTCCGCGGATCGCACGGCAAACTTGAGGCGCCGTTCCCGGAACCATTCTGCTCTACCGGTCGCCGATGGTGTAGCCGATATAGACCATGGCTCCCGGCGAGACATTGCTGCCAAACTGGTCGGTAAAGCTGGGCACGTAGTGCAGGTCGAATTGCGGCCGGATGAAAACGTGCTCGTTGATGTAGACCTGAATGCCGACGCCGGCGTGGATCTGGAAATGGTTGGAACTGCCCACCGGTTGGCTGGAGGTGCTGCACACGGCGGTGCCCACGCAGCCGCTCGAGGTGAAGGAGAAGCCCGTCTTGGCGCCGCCGATTCCGCCCTGCAGTTGTACGGCAACCTTCTTCTCGTTTACCGGGGCGAGAATGGCATTGAAATCGTAGAAGGTCTGGCGGAATTGCAGGGGGCCGTAGTCTCTCTTGACGGGGGTGACGCTGGCTTCGCCGCCGACGCCGAAATGCTTGGACAGCATGATATCGGCCCCGAAACCGAGGAAGAAGCCACTGAGAGAAGGCGTTTGCTTGCAGGTGGGGCTCGAAGAGATCGCGCAGACGCCAAAGGCATTCGGCGAATTCAAGTCCGACTCGATTCCGGCTCCCGTCGACTTATCGTGAGCGGTCCCGAAGCCCAGTTGGAAGTCGACCGAGCTCTGTGCGCCGGCATAAGGGATGCAAGCGAGTGACAAGACCAGCAAGGGAAGGTAGCGGCAAGTACGTTTCACGTCGGAAATCTCCTCTAATTTTGCGGCATTCAATAACCGGGCAATACCCAATCTTCTATTGATGGCAGATATCGGCCGCAGCGTCAAGGCTTTATAGTCGCCTTAAACACTTCCGACGCGGCCTGTTCCGGGAAGGTTTCAGCGCTTCTGGCAGCGCGGGCAGAAGTGCGACGAGCGCGCCGCCACCAGCAAGCGGCGGATGGGAGTTCCGCAGGTGAGGCAGGGTTCGCCGGTGCGCTGGTACACGCGGTGGCTGAACTGAAAGAAGCCTTTGCGGCCGCGCGCGTCGACATAGTCGGAAACGGAAGATCCACCCGCGGCGATGGCTTCGCTGAGCACGGCGACCATGGCGTCGAACAGGCGCCGCGCGCGCGCGCCGCCGAAGCGGGAGGTTTGCGCCAGGGGATGAATGCCGGCGCGGAAGAGCGCTTCATCGGCATAGATGTTGCCTATGCCGCGCACGAACGCCTGGTTTAACAGCAACGCCTTGATGCGCGTGTGGCGGCGGCGAAGCGCGGCAGCGAAATCCTCGAACCGGACCTCCAGCGGCTCGGGGCCGAGCTTGCGCAGGCGCGGCGGGAACTCCTCGCTGAAGTAGAAGCAGCCGAACTGGCGGCTGTCGTCGTAGAGCAGCGTGCCGCGATCGAGCGTGAGGATGGCATGGGTGTGCTTGCCGGCGGGTCCGGCGAGCAGCAGGCGGCCGGTCATGCCGAGGTGGATCAGCAGGTAGCCGCCACCCTCGAGAGACACCAGGATGAACTTGCCGTAGCGCTGGATGCGCGCAATGCGGCGGCCCCGCAGGCGGGCTGCCATTGCGTCGGGATCGCCGCCGCGCAGCACGCGCGTGCTACGCAGCTCGGCGGCCAGGATGCGGCGGCCGACCAGCCGGGCGATGGAGCGCGCCACGGTTTCCACTTCGGGGAGTTCGGGCAAGGTGAGTGAGCGATCCGCCTTCGGCGATCAGCTCTCAGCTTACACCGGCCGGGGCGCGGGTTGGGGCGCGGCCGCAATCCGTCGATCAGATTTCACCGCGGAGATGGGATGAGAAGGCAGGTCCCCTAAGCGGGATGCGTTAAGCTCCCAATTAAAGACGCAAAGACGCACTCAAGGTGCAGAGCTGAGACACCGCCGCGTTTGCCAGTCGCAGACGCCAGACCGTAGTCCCGATTGCGGAGGACGAAGGGCGCCGGGCGGAGTGGTCAATTTTGAACAGCCGGCGAGGGAACAAAGTGCTACTTTCATTGCGGGTGCGATTGCGCCCGATCGCGTGAGGACCGCAGTGCCACTCAGTATCTTATTGGTTGACGACCATGCAGGCTTTCGACAGGCAATAGGAGATCATCTGCGCGCCCGCGGGCTCACCGTTGTGGGGGAGGCGGCCGATGGCGGCGAAGCGGTGCAACTGGCGCGGAATCTCCAGCCCGATATCGCCGTGCTGGATCTGAACATGCCTATTCTGAACGGCATTGACGCCGGCCTGGCGATGCGTACCGCCGCGCCCTCGACCAAGACGATCCTCTTGACCATGCACCATGAAGACGAGTACGTGCAGCAGGCCAGCGGCGCCGGATTCGCGGGTTACGTTCTGAAGAGCCGGGCCGCCTTCGACCTGGTGGAAGCCATCCGCGAAGTGGAACGCGGCGGCACCTACCTCAGCCCCTGTATCTCGCACGCGGCCTTCCCGCCCGACCCACAAATATAAAACCAGTTCAATCGGCGGCCGGTGCGGCGGAGGGCGCCGGTGCCAGGCGGTAGCCGCGCAGGATGAGCATTCCTGTCGCTACGGCGCAGGCCAACAGGGCCACCCGGAGGTAAACCGCGGCATGCATCCGGGGATCGCCCAGAAGCTGGCGCGCCAGGCCGAAACTGGCGCTGGCGGCGCAGAATCCGAAGTAGAGCCGTTCCCTCAGGTGGCCGCAGGCCGCGGTGAGCAGCAGCAGAATGGCACTGACGATCACGTAAACGGCCGCCAGGACCCACGCGGAGGTGGGCGAAGTCATGGCCAGCGGGCGCACCACCGTGACCAGGCCATAGAGGGCAACCATCAGGAACGCCACCGAGTGCACCAGCGCCACAATGGCCCGCTTGCGGTTGGTAAGGATGACGTACCGGGGCATGGGACCGTACTCCAGGATATCGGATCACACGCCGCGGCGATTTCCCCACAAATCCACGTGCAGGCGCGGGCTGAAGCGGAAGCCTTCCTCCTTGCAGATCTCGGCCAGCCATCGGGCACGCTCGCGCAGCAAGTCTTGGTCCGTGCCCTCGGGCATGAGGATCACGCGCTCGCGGCCGGCTTCGAGCACGTCGATCAGCGCCCGCACCTCCTCCAGGTCGGCGGGCTTTTCGATCACGAATTTGAGCTGGTAAACGTAGCGGCCCATCAATTCGGCGAGCACCTCCGGCTGGATGCGCAGGCGGTCGTGGCGCGCCGCCCAGGGGTCGCCGCGGGGCGTGGAGTTGGCGAGCTTGGGGCTGATGCTCATGAGGTCGCAGGCCACCGGCTGAAACACCGTGCCGGCGGTCTCGATGGTGATGTGCCGCCCGAGCGCGCGCAAGCGTTCGGTGAGGGGCACGATTTCGGGCGCGATCATGGGCTCGCCGCCGGTGACCACCACGTGCCGCGCGGGATGGGCCGCAACCTCGTCCAGGATCTGGCGGAGCGTGAGCTCGGCGCCTTCCGGCTGCCAGGAAGTGTAGGGCGTATCGCACCACGCGCAGCGCAGGTTGCATCCGCTGGTGCGGATGAAGACGGAGGGCACGCCCACCAGCGAACCTTCGCCCTGCAGGGAGTAAAACAACTCAGCGATCTTCAATTCCGGCCTCTTCGAAACCCTTGCGCCGCAGCAGGCAGGCATCGCACTGGCCGCACGGGCGGCCCTCCGCGCCGGGATCGTAACAGCTATGGGTCAGGCTGAATTTCACTCCCAGCTCGTGGGCTAGCTTCACGATCTGCGCTTTGCCGAGTTCGAGCAGGGGCGCATGGATTTTGAGGTGCGTGCGGCCCTCCACGCCGGCCTTGGTGGCGAGGTTGGCCATGCGCTCATAAGCTTGAATGAATTCGGGCCGGCAGTCCGGGTAGCCCGAATAATCGAGCGCGTTCACGCCGATGAAGATGTCGGAGCTCTCCAGCACTTCGGCCCACGCCAGGGCGAAGGAAAGGAAGATGGTGTTGCGCGCCGGAACGTAGGTGACGGGGATGCCCCTGCCCATCTCCGCCGCGGAGCGTGCCTTGGGGACGGCGATCTCGGCAGTGAGCGCTGAGCCTCCGAACGCGTCCAGGCCGATGGCGGCCACGATGTGCCGCTCGACGCCGAGGGCGGCGGCCACGCGCCGGGCAGCGGCAAGCTCCACTTTGTGGCGCTGCCCGTAATCGAAGGAAAGGGCATAGCAGGCGTAGCCCTCGCGCCGCGCCAGCGCCAGGCAGGTGGCGGAATCCAAGCCGCCGCTCAGGAGGCAGACCGCGTTTCGCATTCCGGTTTCAGTGTAGCGCCCGCGGCGCGATACGATGGTGAGAGCGATGTCTTCGCAGCCAACCACATTCGTGAGCGAGGCCGAGTACCTGGAGCGCGAGCGAAAGGCGGAGCGCAAGAGCGAGTACTACAAGGGCGAGATGTTCGCCATGGCGGGCGCCAGCCCGCGGCACGCAGAGATCGTCACCAACCTGGTTGCCGAGTTCAGACAACGGCTGAAGACGAAACCATGTAAAGTCTATTCCACCGATGTGAGGTTGCGGGTCACTCCGACAGGACTTTACACGTATCCCGATGTGATCGTGGTTTGCGGCCCGCCTCAATTCGCCGACGACCAGAAAGACACGCTGCTCAACCCCACGGTAATCGTCGAAGTGCTCTCGGTGTCCACGAAGGATTATGATCGCGGGCGGAAATTCGATCACTACCGCACGCTGCCCTCGCTGATGGAGTACCTGACCGTGGCACAGGACGTTCCGCACATCCAGCTCTGGGCCCGGCAGAAGGAAAACGGCTGGCTGCTCTCCGATTTCGACGAGGCGGGTCAGATCATGCCGCTTCGCTCGATCGAATGCGACCTCCCCCTGGCGGAAGTCTACGACAAGCTGGAGTGGATCGCCACCTGACGTGCGCATCCGCTTCCTCACTTCCACCCCGCTCGATATCGGCCGCGGCAGCGGCACCTACGTGGGCATGCGGGTGCTGGCCCGGGCGCTCGGCGCGCTGGGCCACACCGTGGATTTCGAAACGCCGCGCGTCCGCCTGCCGGTGTACACGCTGGAGCGGCTGGTCTTCAACCGCGGCCTGCGCCCGGCGGCGGAATACGATCTCACGGTGGGCTTCGACATGGATGGCTATCGCATCGCTTCGGCCGCGGGCCACGTGGCCGCGCTGAAGGGGGTGGTCGCCGACGAGGTGCGCTTCGAAGCCGGCCTCACGCGGCTCACCATGTCGATCCAGGCGCGCTGCGAGCGCCTGCACGTCGCGCGTGCGGCGCGCGTGCTGGTGACCAGCCGCTATTCGGGCGAGCGGGCCTGCGAATTTTACGGCCTGCGGCAGTTCCCGGCGGTGGTGCCCGAACTGATCGACCTGGGGGAGTGGCGCCGCCTGCTCGAACTCCATCCCGGCGCCGCTGCCCGGTTCACGGTGCTGTTCGTGGGCCGTCTGTACCGGCGGAAGCGTGTGGAGGTGTTGCTCAGCGCCGCCGCCCGCCTGCGCGCCCGCATTCCGGACCTGGAAGTGCGCGTGGTGGGCAATGGTCCGTGTGCTCACCGGCTCCATGCGCTGGCGCGCGAGTGGGACCTGGGCGGCACGGTGACCTGGCTGGGCGATGTGACGCGAGCGCAACTGGCCGCCGAATACAACCGGTGCGATGTGTTCTGCCTGCCCAGCGTGCAGGAGGGCTTCGGCATTGTGCTGCTGGAAGCTATGGCGGCGGCGAAGCCCATTGTGGCGGCGCGCGCGGGAGCCATCCCGGAGGTGGCGCCCGACGGTCTGCTGGTGGAACCGGAGAGCGCGGAAGCACTGGCCGCTGGCATAGAGGAATTGTGGCGGTCTCCCGAGCGAAGGGCGGCGCTCGCCGCGCGCGGCGCCCGATGGGTGGAGCGCTGCGACGCGCCGCTGGTGGCGCTGCAGTTCCTGGAGGCGGCTACCGGTAGTTGAGCGAGATGGTGAAGGAAACGGACTGGGCCGCCGGGTCGCGGCTCACTACATACGTGACGCGGGACTGGGACTTGGTCTCGGCAAGCGTCGTGACGAGGTTCCCGTCCAAACTGCCAGTGACGGCCCCAAAAGCGCCGGCCGCCGGGGGTGGCTGGCGCGAGAACCACAACCGGAACTCGACGCGGCCGCTCTGCGCCGGAGTCCAGGGCGGCGATTCGAAAGGAGTCATGCGCTGCGCGCGTCCGCTGGCCACCTGCTGCCAGACGCCATCGGGCCCGCGCGCGGTAATCGCCAGGTAGCCGCTGTCATTGGGAACGATCTCGAACTTCACCGGCGTGCCGGCCTCGAGGCTCTCTTCCGGGCCCGCGTCGGTGAATGCGCCGTCCGGGAGTTGGCGCAGCAGCCGGTACTGCACGCCGAGATTGACGGGGGACGCCTTGAGGGCCAGTGGCGCGACGGCCTTGGAGAATGCGGGGGCGACGGCCCGCTTATTCTGCTGGCGCTCCTGGACCGGGGCTTGCTGCTGCTTGGGCTGGGCGGCGTCCTGGGAAACCGCCTGCTGGGCCGCGGTCTGATCGAGGAGACGGTTGCCGGCTTGCGCGGAAAGTGCGCCGCCATAAAATAGCGCGATGGCGTCCGCCGGGGGCGTGCTGCCGGCCACGCCCGCGGGGGAAGCGGCGCGAAGCACGCGCGGCTCCGGCGGTGGTGGCGGCGCGGTTGCCACGGTCATCCGCGGCGGCTCCGGCAGGGTGGGCGGCGGGGCCGGCGCGGCGACCGCCGGGGGCGTCGGTGGCAGAGCCTTCTTTGCCCGCACGGGGACCGGTGGAGCGCGCCGCTCCGGCTTGGCCTCGGGCAGCGCTCCCGCCGGCTTTGCGGCGGACGCTTCAGGCAAGGGCGCCGGCGTTTGGATCTGGGCGATGGTCGCGGGCGCCGGGGCGGGGCGCCGCGCCACGAAAATCACTACCACCAGGCATATCGCCGCCGCCAGCGCCACCGACGCCGGGCGCCACCACCCGGCCATACGGAACCACGGCGTTCGCGGGCTGTCGAGCGCTGCCAGAAGCTGCGCCCGCGCCGCCGGATCGCGCAACAGGTCGGCCAGCGATTGCTCCCGCGCCAGGGCGTCGAAGAGTTGCTGGTCCTCCAGCGCCGCCGCGAACAGCGCCTCCCGTTCCTCCGCCGTGAGCGTGCCCGTGGCGTATCCTCCCAGCAGTTTTTGGATGGTGTCGCGGTTCATCGCCGGCCCGCCTCCCAATCCCCGCCCATCAGCTCCAGCAGGTGCTTGCGGCACCGGTGGTCCCAGGTGTAGATCGTGTTGAGGGCGGCGGCGCCCATGATCTTCTGGATCTCCGGAAAGCTCTTTCCCTGCAATTTGAGACGGATCAACTGGCGGCAGCGTTCTCCCAGTTGCCCGACGGCGCGCGTGAGGTGGTCCAGCATCTCTTGCCGTTCCAGTTGGCCGGCCGGATTGGCCTCCAGGTCGGGCAGGGGGAGGTCGGTGATGGATACTTGCGTGTATTCGCCGCGCCGCACCGCCTTGCGGCGCAGGCCCATGATCTTGTAGCGCACGATCTGAAGCGAGAGCGGCAGCAGGTCCTCGGTGCGCTCGAGGTGCGCGTACTTTTCATGCAGCAGCATGAGCGTTTCCTGGGCCACATCTTCGGCGGCATCCCTCGATAAATGAGATGCCGCGAACCGGACAATCCTTTCACGAAGCTGGGCGAGGATCTCGTCGCGTGGCAACGGTTTCACCGATTTCCGGGCGGTCCCGGTTGCAGGCTAACACAGGCCCGGAGGCCCGGGCTACCGGCTTGCTACAATTCCGATGTGGCCCGCGTCCTGATGGTTTCCCCCGAGTGTGCGCCGCTCGCCAAGACGGGCGGTCTGGCCGATGTGGTGGGGTCCTTGCCCACCGCCCTGGGCGCGTATGGCGACGAGGTGGCGGTGGTGACGCCGCGCTACCGCGCCATCGATATGAAAGGCATGCGGCGGGTGTACGATTCGCTGCCCGTTTACCTTGGGCCGGCACGGTTCGACACGTCGATTTACCTGGCGGCCGAGCCCTTTCCGCTCTACCTGGTCGATTGCCCCCCGCTTTATGACCGCAAGGGGTTCTACGGCGAGGCGGGTGTGGACTATCCCGACAACCATATCCGCTTCGCCGTGTTTGCCCGCGCCGCGCTGGGCGTGGCGCGCCGTCTGTTCCGCACCGACGTTCTGCACTGCCACGACTGGCAGTCCGGGCTGGTACCCGTTTATCTGAAGACCCTGCTGGCCGGCGACCCGACCTTCCTCGGCGTCAAAACGCTGTTCAGCGTCCACAACCTGGCGTATCAGGGACTCTTCCCACGAACTGCCCTGGCGGAACTGGCGCTCGATCCGGGAGTGTACCGGCCCGATGGCATGGAATTCTTCGGGCGCATCAGCTACCTCAGAGGCGGCATCGCGTTCGCCGATGCGCTCTCCACCGTGAGCCCCACTTACGCCCGCGAGATTCAGACTCCCGAGTATGGGTTCGGGCTCGATGGCGCATTGCGCGGGCGCGCCGGGGTGCTGAGTGGAATCCTGAACGGGGCCGACTACCGGGAGTGGAACCCGGAAACCGGCCCTTTCATTCCCGCACACTACTCGGCGGACGACCTCAGCGGCAAGAGAATCTGCAAGCGGGAGCTGCTGCGCGAATTCGGTTTGCCGGAGGCGGCTATGGAGCGGCCGCTCATCGGCATTGTCTCGCGGTTCACCGATCAAAAGGGCGCCGACATCCTCGTGGAAGCGGCCGGCGGGATCGTTGCCGAAGATGTGTACCTGGTGGCGCTGGGCACGGGCGAGCCGAAGTACGAGGAGTTGTTTCGGAGCATGGCCGCCCGGCATCCGGACCGTATTGCCGTACGCATCGGCTACGACAACCCGCTGGCCCACCGCGTGGAGGCGGGGGCCGATCTGTTTCTGATGCCCAGCCGCTGGGAGCCGTGCGGGCTGAACCAGATCTATAGTTTAAGGTACGGGACCGTGCCCGTAGTGCGCGCCACCGGCGGGCTGGATGATACCATCGAAGATGGCATCGGCTTCAAGTTTGTAGAGTATACCGGGCAGGCGCTGCTGGAGGCGGTTCGCAGCGCCGTGAGGGCGTTCGCCGACGGGGATGCCTGGCGGGAAACGATGCGCCGCGGCATGGCGAAGGACTTCTCCTGGAAGAAGTCGGCGGCAGCTTATTCGGCGCTGTATCAACGGCTTGCGGGGCGGGGGTGAATCCTTCGGCCGCGCCGGGATTCTAATTGTATAGGAGACAAAATGGCAGGTCCGAACACATTGACCTTTACCGATGGAAGTTTCGACCAGGATGTGCTCCGGTCGGACGTACCGGTTCTGGTGGATTTCTGGGCTGAATGGTGCGGCCCATGCCGGCAGATGGCGCCCACGATCGACGTCGTGGCCAAGGAGTACGCCGGCAAAGTGAAAGTGGGCAAGGTGGACGTAGACACCAACGGAAACATTGCCATGCGCTACAACATTCGCGGGATTCCGACGCTGCTGCTGTTCAAGGGCGGGCAGGTGGTGGAGCAGCGCGTGGGGGCGGTAGGGAAGTCGGAAGTGCAGAAAATGCTCGACCCGCACGTGGCCGTGCAAGCGTAGGCCGCCAGCCTTGTTCCGTCAGCGCACGCCGGCGGGCACGCGCGAGCGCGCATTCTCCCATTCCTGGTCCATGGCGGCGCCCGCGTCCTCCTGGCATTTCACGCAGTACCGGGCCCAGGGCAGCGCGCTCAGGCGGTTGGCGGGGATGGGCTCCTCGCAGCTCAGGCAAATGCCGTAGTCGCCCGAATCCAGGCGGTCGAGAGCCTCCTCGATCAGCCGGAGCTGCGCATAATCCAGGCGGTTGAGACGTAGCGAGACGAACTCGTCGTGCGAAAGCTGCGCCTGGTCCTCTTCCGCGACCCGGCCGATCTTGGCCATGGTATCGAACTTGATACCCAGGCCGGCCATGACGTCCTGGCGTTTCTCCAGCAATGTTTTGCGGCAATCGCCGCTGTTCAACCGAGCCTGCGCGATCTTTCTCATCGGCCCTCCCCACTGTCGCCAATTTCGGATAATAGCACCTTTTTATGGTGAAAAGAAGATAACAGAATTCTCAACATAAAACAAGACCGAATTAATGCCGAATTCGGCCGTTGGCGGAGGTAGTACGGGATTTACCGTAGCGTGGGCCGTAAAGGCGGGGGTGCATGGTGGCGTGTATATGCGCGAGAATCAAAGGTTTGCAACACTAACGCAACAGCAGTAACCCCCTGTCCATTAACGCCGACAAGCCGCATCTGTGGAAGGCCGACACCCGCGCTTCGGTTGACCAGTTCAATCGATGGTTCATGAAGTTCGCGCCGAAGGCCTATCGCGATACGCGCAAAAAGACCATTGACAGCGTAGAGCAGGGCCTCGCTCGAACGAAAGATCTTACCACCATCACGCCCGACGTGATCAAGGCCAATCCGGGCATTCTGCCGACGCTGCGCATGTCCACCTGTCCGCCGCTTGCCCGAGACCGGCTCATCGGGCTAGCCGACTCGACCAAGAATTTCGTGGGTTGCCTCGAAGAAGGCAAACTTCCCCGGCTGCTGTCGCCGGAACTGCTCGAAGAACACCTGCGAAAGATTGCCGGCATCCTCTCGCGGATGCTCGACGTGGATATTTTTCCGTAGCTTGAAGGAAAGCGCCGTCCGACGAAGGAAGAGCGCTACCGGTCATCGACGATCGTTGCCGACCGGCTGTGTAGTGCGGTGGCCGAGCCGATTGTGCGAAACGCGCAGGAGAAGCGCCAGCTCGCGCTCATCGAGAAATATCTGACCGAGCGCGGCTACAAGCTGAAAGCGCACGCCGCCGCGACTCCGCTCACGCAGATGGAGCCAGGCACGTTCTCGTTCCGGCTAAACGCCTGGTGAGGCCGTCGAAGGCAGAAGCCCAGAGCGTGAGGATACCTGTCGATGCGGTCATTCAGCCCAAGAAAGCCAAACTGCCACACCTGCCGGTGCTCATCGAGGCGAAATCGGCAGGGGATTTCACGAACGTGAACAAGCGCCGCAAGGAAGAGGCGACCAAAATCAACCAGCTCAAGGCGACCTATGGAGAGCAGGTGGTCTTTGTGCTGTTTCTGTGCGGGTATTTCGATGCCGCGTATCTGGGCTACGAGGCCGCGGAGGGCATAGACTGGATATGGGAACACCGTAAGGGCGACCTCGAGCAACTCGGACTCTGAGGCATGTATGGGAATTACCGCGTCACACAGCACCGAGGAGCTCCGTCAGCAGGAGCAGACGCGCCTCGACAGCCTGAAGACCGCGCCGGAGCGCAACAAGTGGGGGCAGTTTGCAACGCCGCCCGCACTGGCGCTTAGCCTTGCCAGGTACGCGCATGCGCTTATGGGCAAGACGCCGGTCCGGTTCCTCGATCCCGCCATCGGCACGGGCTCTTTTTTCTCGGCAGCATCACAGGCATTCGGGCAGAAACACATTACCTCCGCCACCGGCATCGAGCTTGATCCGCTGTTTTCAAAAACCGCTTCCGCGTTGTGGGAAGGGCAGGGGCTCCAGGTCATAAGGGGAGATTTCACGAAGCAACATCTGCCGGAGCAGCGCTTCAATCTCGTGCTCACCAATCCGCCCTATGTCCGCCATCACCACCTGCCAGCAGCGGATAAAGGTCGTCTGAAGGCGCAGCTGATGCGTTCGCTGCATCTGGATATCAGTGGCCTTGCGGGACTGTACTGCTATTTTCTACTCTTGTGCCATGACTGGATGGAAGAGCAGGGGCTTGCGGTATGGCTGATCCCTTCGGAATTCATGGACGTGAATTACGGCGTCACCTTGCGGCGGTATCTGACCGAGCACGTGACGCTGCTGCACATTCACCGTTTTTGCCCCACGGACGTACAGTTCACCGACGCCTTGGTGTCCTCGGCTGTCGTGGTTTTCCGGAAAGCGCCGCCCCCGGCGGGCCATACTGCCCGCTTTTCGTTTGCCGGCCCCATTGAGCACCCGCAGACGGAAGCGCAGGTGCCGTGGGAAACCTTGCGCCGGTCGCGCAAGTGGACGCAGTTTCCGGCCACGACCACGGTTCGCGATACCGGCGAGCTGAACCTGGGGGATGTTTTCGCCATCAAGCGCGGCCTTGCGACCGGCTCCAATAGCTTTTTCATCCTCACGGAAGAGGACATCAAACACTGGCAGATTCCGCGCCAGTTCATGAAGCCCATCCTTCCAGGCCCCCGTCACCTGATTGGCGACATCATAGACGCCTTGCCTGACGGCGCGCCCAACGTATCGCCGCGCCGTTACCTGCTGGATTGCAGCGAGGCGGAAGAACGCATCAAGGCCGCGTGGCCGCGTTTCCATGAATACCTCCAGACGGGCAGGGAGCAAAAGATTCATGAGACGTATCTCGCCAGCCACCGCGCCCCGTGGTACTCGCAGGAGCAGCGCCCGCCCGCACCGTTCCTTTGCACCTACATGGGCCGTTCTCGCCATGGAAAGCATCCTTTCCGCTTCATCTGGAACCGCTCTCAGGCGACCGCCCACAACGTCTATCTGATGCTCTACCCAACGGGCCCCTTGCGCACCGCATTGAGAGCTCATCCCGAGCTTCACGCGCACGTGTTTGAAGCGTTGCAGCGCATCACCCCGGCGCAGTTGCTTTCCGAAGGCCGCGTTTACGGCGGAGGGCTGCACAAGGTGGAACCGAAAGAACTCGCGCAGATTCCGGCGCGCCTGGTACTCGACAGCATCCAGACGCATGTGCGGATCGAGCAGCAATTGCCGATCCTCTTCACCTGAGCCCGCCGGGAACGCCGCGCCTACTTCCCGGGCAGGGGGTAATATTCCGAGAGATCCGCCAGCGCCTGCTGCTCGGCAGGGGTGAACCGGCCCTTGAATTCGTTCGCTCGCGAGTCAGAATTCTCAACATAAAACAAGACCGAATTCGGAGGGAGCGGGCGATGGCCGAGGGAATAGGGAATTTCCCGGTATCCATTGGAATTTCCCTCGAAACTCGGCCCGGACTATCGAAGGATTCAAGAGCAAAAGACAATAAAATGCTTGATTCCGCGGCACGCCGGGCGCACAATCGTACCCATATTGACAACCGGGAGCACAATGGGAATCCCGGTTTGCGTCAAAAGCACGGTCCATTAGAATCTGGTTGTCATGCCAGCCGAGGACCACGCCGGCCGGTGCGCCGGTCACGCAGAAAAGATCTTGGGGGAGATAAATGCCATGAAGACAATTCCGGGGAATTCGATTCGGGCCTGGTTGGTTGGGGCCCTGGTAACGGGAGTCAGCTTCGGAGCGGGGCAGTTTGACGTGAAGAAGTTCAGCCCTTGGGCGGGGTACGCGATTCCCAACGGGATTTGGCTGACGGGGGATTTCAACGGGGATGGGAAAACGGATATCCTCCATGCGGTCCAGGGGCGGGATTACGCCCACATCTGGATGTCGAACGGAAACGGGACTTTCAATGTGGGGACGTTCCGGCCTTGGGCGGGGTATGGGATTCCGAACGGCCTGTGGATGACGGGGGACTTCAACGGCGACGGAAAAACGGACGTGTTGCACGCGGTGCAGGGCACCGATTACGTGAATGTGTGGCTGTCCAACGGGAACGGGACGTTCACCGTGAAATCGTTCAGCCCGTGGAGCGGATACGGCATCCCGAATGGCGTTTGGCTGACCGGCGATGTGAACGGCGACGGGAAGACGGACATCGTGCACGCGGTCGCGGGGACCGATTACGCCAACGTGTGGCTGTCCAATGGGAATGGCACCTTCACCGTGTCGTCGTTCCGGCCCTGGGCGGGGTACGGGATTCCCAATGGGATCTGGCTGATGGGAGACTTCAACGGGGACGGCAAAGCGGACATCGTGCACGCCGTGCAGGGGACCGACTACGTGAACGTGTGGACGTCGAACGGAAATGCCACCTTCACGGTGAAGCCGTTCCGGCCGTGGGCGGGGTATGGGATTCCGAACGGACTGTGGATGACCGGCGACTTCAATGGCGACGGGAAGACCGATATCGTACATGCCGTGCAGGGCACGGACTATGTGAACGTGTGGACGTCGAACGGGAATGCGACCTTCACGGTGAAGCCGTTCCGGCCGTGGAGTGGATACGGCATTCCCAATGGAGTATGGCTGGCCGCGGATTTCAACGGCGACGGCAAGACGGACATCGTGCACGCCGTGCAGGGGACCGACTATGCCAACGTGTGGCTGTCCAACGGCAACGCCACCTTCAGCGTGAGATCCTTCAGCCCCTGGGCGGGATATGGGATTCCCAACGGCCTGTGGCTGGCGGGGGACATCACGGGCGACAAGAAAGCCGACATTGTGCATGCGGTGCAAGGCACCGACTACGTGCACCCGTGGATCTCGGGATTGCCGAAGCCCGGCGAATTCTACCTGGACAGCCTGGAGATCACACAGACGGTGCAGAGCCTGAATCTCGAGGTGCCGCTGGTGGCCAACAAGACGACGTGGCTGCGGGCATATCTCAGCATCAACGGGCCGGCGCGAACGGTGAAGGGAACGGCGTCGGGGACGGCCACCATTGCGTCCAACAACACGGCGGTGGTGGATCCGGCGCGCAACTACGATGTGCAATCGAAGCGGGACAACCTGACGCTGAGCCTGAATTTCCCGGTGCCGGCGGGCGTCCTGGGAGGAACCTTGCTGGCGTTCAAGCTGACCGGTCTGGCGGACGCCGGGACGGGCGCGGCGCTGGTGTGCGCCAACTGCTCCTACGGCGGCGTGGCGGCGGCGCTGAACAATACTCCCCCGCTGCACGTGCGGGTCATCGGGCTGCGGTACACCACGGGCACTCCGCCCGTGACGTACGCGCCCACCGCGCTGGACTACGAGCTGACGCGCTCGTGGCTGGGGCGTGCCTACCCGGTGGCGTCCGTGGACTGGTCGCAGACGGCGGTGGCGGCCAATGCCACCTGGCCGTTCGGATGCGGCGACGCCAACGCGCAGGTGGCGGCGCTGCGGGCTTCGGATATGAGCCTGACTCCGCATCGCGACGCGCGCACGCACTACTTCGGACTGGTGGCCGATGGCGGCGGCTTCATGCGGGGCTGCGCGGCCGGCATTCCGGGGAGCCCGGACCCGGCGACGGTGGCCTCGGGACCGACCGGATCGGGCACCTGGGGCTGGGATACCGATGGCAGCTATGGCGACTGGTACACCGGCCACGAGCTGGGGCACACGTTCGGGCGGGCGCACCCGGGGTCGGGATGCGGCGAATCGGCCGACGATCCGAGCTTCCCGTACCCCAGCGGCCAGATCTCGGGGGCGGACCGGAAGTTCGTGGGGTTCGAGTCCGGCTATGCGGCGCGGGCCATCGCGCCGGCGGCGCTGCCGGGGACGGCGTGGCATGACGTCATGACCTACTGCAGCACCCTGTGGCTGAGCGCATACACATACACGGCAATCCGGAACCGGCTGGTGGCGGAGAACGCGCTGCCGGCGGGCCCGATGATGACCGCGGCGCCGGCCGCGCATCCCACGCTTGCGGGAGCGGCCCCGGCCGGGCCGGAACTGCAAGTGGGGCGGCAGGCTCCGCCCGAGGTCCAGGCCGCATACGCGGCGCCACCGGCAGTGGAGTTCGGCCATGCGGCGCCTCCGGCCATTGCCGCGCCCGCTCTGCGACTCCTGGCGGCGGGCAGCGAGCCGCGGCGCGTGGAAGAGATTCCCACCGTGCCCGTGCGGATTGCGGCGGCGCAGGAGTTTGTGCCCCCGCTGGCGGCGATGAGCGGTCCGCCGCCCGTGGAAGTGGGCCTGGCGGCGGCGCCGGGAGCACTCCAGGAAGCGGCGCTGGCAGCGGCGGAGGCGCAGGCACAGCCCGCCGCCTTCGAGGAGGCGACAGGCGATTTCCTGAGCGTGGTTGCCCGCGTGAACCTGACCAAAGGCACCGGCACCCTGGTGCACGTGAACCGGGTGCAACGGGCCATGGTGCCGCGCGCGGCCGGGACGGCGCGCGCCTCACTACGCTGGAAGGACGCTGCAGGCAAGGTCCTCGAAACGTACCCCGAGCCGGTAAAAGTGGACACCGACCTGCCTCCGGGGCAGGACCTCACGGGGATGGTGGACGCCGCCGTTCCGGTAAATCAACAGGCGGCGGCGCTGGAGCTGCTGGTGGGCGACAAGGTGGTGGATACCTTCAAGGTGAGCCGGAGAGCGCCGGTCATCCGCGGATTGAAGGTGCCAACCGCCGAGTTGAGGACACTCACCAGCAGCGGCTACGAAATCACCTGGGAGGCACAGCACCCCGATAAGGCGAAGATCACCTACAACGTGATGCTGAGCTTCGATGAAGGCAAAACGTGGGAGACCATCGCGGTGAACATTCCGGCAACGAAGATCGCCATCACGCCGGACCAGCTCCAGGGGCACGACACCTTCCAGGTGAAAGTAGTGGCGACCGACGGGTTCAACACGGCCGAGGTGAAAAGCGACGTCGTGAAGCTGGGCCAGCGGTAAGGCCTGGCAGATCCTGGATGCGAAACGCCTACTTCCCGGGCAGCGGGTAGTATTCCGACAGATCCGCGAGGGCCTGCTGCTCGGCGGGGGTGAACCGGCCCTTGAATTCGTCGCTCGCCAGGCGGGCGCGGCGCGCCTCGTCCGGCATCCGGCTCAATTGCCGGTAGGCTCTCTGTAAGAGCTGGCGGCGGTCTTCGGGAAGCTGCCGGACCCACTGCATCTGCTGGCGCACGAGCTGCTGCTTGTCCGCCGGCAGGCTCCACAGTTGATCGGCGCGCAGGAGTTGGCGGTCCTTTTCGGCTTGGGGCAGGCTGTCGAACTGTTGCAGCCGGCGGCGGATGCGCTCTTGCTGCGCGGGCGGGAGCTTTTCGAGCGCGCGCTCGCGTTGTTCCGGCGACATGCGCAGCAAGCGCTCGACCGGGTTGCCCGCGTTGCCCATGCGCGGCCCTCCCTTGGAACCGGCATTGCCGCCGCCCTTGGGTTGGCCGGCACGGGGCGCGGGGTGCTGCGGGGGCGCCTTGGGCGTTCCTTGTTCGGCGAAACCGTACGCGGCGGACGCCAACATCGCTGCGCCGATCTGGAGAGCGCGGGACATCGGCTCACATCTTCTTTGCTTCAACGGCGTCGGGGCGCATCGCGTGGCTGAACTCGCGCAGCATCTCCATGTCGTCGAGCGCGTTTTCCACCTGGTCCGGACGCAACTCCTCCACCACCGCCTGCACGGCATCGGGCGGCGGCGGCGGAGGCGCTGCCGGACGATACAACATCACGCCGGCCAGGAGCATCACCCCGGCAGCCGCCGCCATAGGCAGCCCCTGGCGAACCGGGAAGGCGCGGAAAGGCCGCACCAGCAGGTCCCACCAGGAGACCTCCCGCGCGATGCGACGGTACAGGTTGCGGTCGAAATCGGGCGATACCGGCGGCGCCTCAAATGCGTCCAGCGCTTCCCAAGCTGAACGCAGGCCGCGCGCCGACTCGCGGCAGGCGGGGCAGGTTTCCATGTGCTTCTCGAGCGCCGCGGTGGTTTCAGCGTCCAGTTTGCAGGCGCCGTAGGCCAGCAGCACCTCCGCGCTTTCCTGGGTTCCCATGGGACATCTCATAGCGACCTTCTTCCCTAAGCCATATGGGCCAAACGGGCGCGCAACGATTCGTACGCCCGAAACAACAGCGACTTCACCGCAGATTCCGAACAGCTCAGCGCCCGCGCGATCTGCGAATATTCCATTTCCTGGTATTTGTGCATCAGGACCGCGGCCCGCTGTTTTCCGGGCAGGGCGGCGATGGCGCGCCGCACCTCGTCGCGCCGCGCCTGGTACACGAGCGCCTCTTCGATGGACGGCCGCGCATCCGACACCTGCCGGGCGGGCAGGGCGGATGAATCGTCATCCAGCCTTTCCTGCGATCTTTCGTTCCGGCCGTCTCTCAGCGAGTTTAGCGCCAGGTGGGTGGCGATTCTGAAGAGCCAGGTTGTAAACTTCGCGGTGACCTCGTAAGTTTCCCGCGAACGGTACACGCGGAGAAACACTTCCTGGGCCAACTCTTCGGCCACCGCCCGGTTCTGCACCATGCGGTAGAGGAAGTGGACCACTGGTGAGCGGTGCTTCTCCAGCAGGACGCCGAAGCTGGCGCCATCGCCCTCTTTGACGCGGAGCATCAGTTCGGCATCGTAGTCCAAAGCCACCGCCGCTCCACCCATACCGGTCTTAACCCGTTCTGTCATCCGAGGTTGCGCTTCCGGCCGTATTTCGCGTCCGCCTATTCTCCCTTGAGTGCGCGCTCCATCAGTCGGCGGATGGCTTCGCGCGGGGATACGCCGAAGTTTAGCATCTGAAACATCTGTTCCGCGATGGGCATGTCCACCGCGTAACGGCGGGCCAGATCGACCGCGGCGTGCGTGGTCTTGACGCCCTCGGCCACCATTTTCATGGAGCTGACGATTTCGTCCAGCTTGCGGCCGTGCGCCAACTCCACGCCCACCATGCGGTTGCGGCTCAAATCGCCGGTGCACGTCAAGACCAGGTCGCCGAGGCCAGCCAAGCCGGCCAGCGTTTGCGGCTGGCCGCCCATGGCTACCGCCAGCCGCGTCATTTCCGCCAAACCCCTGGTGATGAGGGCTGCCATCGGATTATGACCGAGCCCCATGCCGTGCAGCACGCCGGCTCCGATGGCAACGACATTCTTAATCGAGCCGCCAACTTCTACACCGATAGTATCTGCGCTTGCGTAGAGCCGGAAGGTAGGCCCGGAAAACGCCGCTTGGATGCAGGCGGCTAGGGCCGCATCCTGAGAAGCAACCACCAGAGCCGTGGGGTCGAACTGAGCCACTTCTCTTGCAAATGTTGGTCCGGAGATCACCGCCACCCGGGGTGCCAGGCGGGTGGTTTGCAGAACCTGCGCGATTACTTCTGACATTCGTAGTAGTGTGCCGTTCTCAAGACCTTTAGTCGCGCTGACGAACACCATGGGCTCGGTCAGAAAAGGCAGCATCTGCTGGTAAAGACTGCGGACCAGGTGGGACGGCATCACGCTGAGGACGATCTCGGCACGCTCCAGAGCGGCTGGCAACTCAGGTGTAACTTCCACATGATCAGGCAGTTGAAAGCCTGGAAGGTAGACGTCGTTTTCGCGCGTGTCCCTCATGCGCGCAGCCAGGTCCGGTTCGTACACCCACAAACGGACTCTGGGAAAGCGCGGCGCCAACACGATAGCCAACGCGGTCCCCCAGCTTCCAGCACCAATGATGGCGAGGTTTTTCACGGCTTGCGGCCTCCCCAGGTGAAGACATTCTCGGTCCCCGCGCGCAATCGCCGGAAATTACTACTATGCCTGTAGATAATGAACGCGCAAGCCAGGATAGACGCCAGAACCACGGGGAGAGGCGGGTGCAGAAGAAGCCAGACCGCCAGTGGGAAAGTGAAAGCGCCGACGATGGACGCGAGCGAGATATGGCGGGTGGCAGCCACCACTCCCACGAAAACGACGGTCTCCGCCGCCAGCGCTGCCGGGGTTAAACAAAGGAACGCGCCCACAAAACTGGCCACCGCCTTGCCGCCTTTGAACCCGAGGAACACCGGCCAGGCATGACCGGCCATCACGGCCAGGGCGGCGGCGCTCCGCCACAGCGGGTCAAAGCCCAGGAAGTGGCCGGCCATCCAGACGGCCAGATAGCCCTTGGCGATATCGAGCAGCAGGGTCACTATTGCCGCCGTCCGCCCCGTGGTGCGCAGGACATTGGTGGCGCCGATGTTGCCGCTGCCGGCGGCACGGACGTCGGCGCCGGTTTTCCATCGGACCAGCAGGTAGCCGAACGGAATCGCCCCCAGCAGGTAGTCGGCCACGAGCACCAGGAGCGGAATCATCGCTTTGCCAGGGGAAACTCGGCCAGTTTCGTGTACACGGAGCCGCCCGGACGCATCTGGCTCCGGTACAAGAAAAAGCGCTCCACCTCGAAGGCGCCGAAATCGAGCGAAGGGAGCGCCGCGATGGCCTCGCGCAGCGGATCGAGGTTGAGTTTTTCCTTGATGCGCGCCAGCGTCAGGTGGGGGGAGAAGTCGCGGGTCTCGCGTTCGATGCCCAGCGCGGCCGTGGCGCCGTCGGTGTCCGCCGCCAGCGCCGCCAGATCGGGCGCCTCGATGCCGCACCAGAACACGCGCGGGGAGTGCGGATTCGGGAAAAAGCCCACCTTGCGAATGGCGATGGCGATGGGCGGCCGGGGGCGAATGGCAGCCAGCGCGGTCTTCAGCTCCTCGATCCGCTCTTCAGGCCATTCGCCGATGAATTTCGTGGTGACGTGCAGGTTTCGCGCGGAGGTCCACTGGATGCGCGCGGCGGGCCGCAGGCGGTCGAGCAGCCGCTCCAGGTTACCGGCCACTTCCGCCGGGAGGTCCACGCCAACGAACAGTCGCATGAGCGCTTTTCATTGTACAGTGGGACATCGCGCGATGCGGTTCGGTCCCATCCTGAAGCGCAGTTTCTACGAGCGTCCCACGGTGGAGGTGGCGCGCGGCCTGCTGGGCAAACTGCTGGTGCACGGGCCCACCGCCGGGATCATCGTGGAGACGGAAGCGTACCTGGGCGGCGACGACCTGGCGTCCCATTCCGCGCGCGGCATCACGGACCGCACCCGCGTCATCTTCGGCGAGGCCGGCCATGCCTACGTGTATCTGATCTACGGGATGTACGAATGCCTGAACATCGTGTGCGAGCCCGCGGGCAAGCCCGGTTGCGTGCTGCTGCGCGCACTTGAGCCGGCGGCCGGCACCGGAATCATGGAGCGGCGGCGCGCCGCGGCCCGGAAACCGGAAGACCTGGCGTCGGGTCCGGGCAAACTGACCCTGGCGATGGCCATCACGCGCGCCCACAACGGCGCCGACGTGACCCGCGGTCCCCTGGTAGTGCGCGAGCCCGCCGCGCGCCAGGAGGTGGAGATCCAGGCGACGCCGCGGATCGGCATCAGCCAATGCGCGGACCTTCCGCTACGGTTTGTGATCCGGGGGAATCGCTTCGTGAGTGGGGTGGCGCAGGGCGCGGCCCGCGGCTCGGCGCACCGCCTTGAGGTGTAGAGTAAGGGCAGGAGGTGCGGTGCGTTCTCCGGTCCTGAAAGCGTCTTTGTGGCTGGCGGCCTCGCTGTGCGCCGCCGCGGCCGTGGGCGACGTCGAACCGGCCGCCGCACGTTTCGATCGATTATCCGCAAGAGTTCCCGCGCCGCTTGGCCGCCAATTCCGCGCTCTCGCCGCAAAGGCATTGCAGACCCGGCACCCCGAGCTCGCGAAGAAGCTGGCGGAACCGGCGGCGAACGCCGTGCCGGCAGAACCTCGCGTGGACCCTGCGTCCTCCGAGGCCGGTCTCGCCATCGTTCTACGGCTCAGCCAGCTCAGCCGCCTTCCCACCGATCGCGATCGCGCGCGGCTGGTCATCGAGGTGGCCTCCGAAATTCGCGCGTTGCCCGCCGGCCCAGGCAAGCTCGCGCTGGCGAGGGATTTATGTGCCGTGGCCAACGAAGGCGAGCTGGGGCAACAGGCGCTCACCGCCGCCGCGGATACGCTCGCCGATGCGATTCCCGGCGCTTCACCGGACGCCGGCACGTACCTCGAACTCGCCGGCCTCATCCGCTACGAGCACCTCCGCGCACCCATGGCGGATTCCGCCCTGGACACCGCCCTCGCCCTGCTGGAGCTCCGCGAGCGCCTCCATCAGGAGGCGGGCTTCTCGCTGACGGCATTGGATGGCAGGGAGTATTCGCTTCCCGCTTTGCGCTCCCAGGTGGTGCTGCTGAACTTCTGGGCCACCTCGTGTTTTTCCTGCCGCAAAGAGATGCCCGATCTGGAAAAACTCTATCGCGAGTTCCGCGGCAAGGGCCTGGTGGTATTGGCCGTTTCCGACGAAGCACGCGAGACCGTCCAGAAATTTCTCGCCAAGCGGAACTACACCTTTCCGATTCTGCTCGACTGCGACCGCAAGGTGAACACCGACTTCGACATCGAAGGCATCCCCGCGACTTTTGTCTTTGACCGGGAAGGCAACCTCGTCGCGCAAGCCATCGATATGCGCACCGAGTCTCAGTTCCGCGCGATGCTCAAGGCCGCCGGGTTGGAGTAGATTACGCCCGCCGCGCCGGCTCAGGGCTGGCCGTGCAACTGATTGTTCAGCGCCGGGTGGCCCGGCCGGCGTCATCGAACCAGGTGCGCCAGATACTCCAGCAAGGCCGCCGGGTCGTCGGTGACGATGGCGTCGACGCGGGCGTCGATCAGGCGGCGCCAATCTTCCGGGCGGTTGGCGGTCCAGGCGAACACCGCGAGGCCGGCCTGGTGTGCGCACGTTACGTTGGCGGGCGTTGCCAGGTGGAATTCCGGCGCCACCGCACCGGCCTGCGCGCGGCGGGCGATGGCGGCGAAATCGCCGTCCGGGCGGTCGAATATCGCGGCGCGCGGAATTTCGGGCGCCAGGCCGGCGAACGCGTGGAGGACGCGGAAATCGAACGACTGCACCAGCGCGCGGCGCGCCACGCCGTGGCGCCGGATGCGCTCCAGCACGAGTTCGGTGAACCGCTCTGGAGCGGGCGCCAGGTCCGCTCTGCCGGGGAAGCTTTTGATCTCGATATTGAAAAGGAACGCGCCGCGCGCGGCTAGCTCGAGCGCTTCGTCGAGCGTGGGGATGTCCGGCGCCATGCGGCGCACGTCCGCCAGCGACAGCTCGCGGATGGCGGGCCGCGAATCCAAGGACTCCAGGTGCGCATCGTGCGCGATCACGGGCACGCCGTCGCGCGTGACGGCGACATCCATTTCGATGGCGTCGGCGCCGACGGCGATGGCGTATTGGAAGGCGGCGAGCGTATTTTCGGGCCGCACCGCGCGGGCGCCGCGATGGCCGTGCACCTGGAGGGGACGGTCGCTTCCCACTCGACTACAATAGCAGTGGGTCTTGCAGCTCATGGCACTCACCCGACGGCGGCTTCTGGCGGCAATGGCGGCCGGCGCGGCGCGCGCTCGGGCGCAAGCGCGGGCGGGCGGCGCGGTGAAGCCCCGGGGCGGTCCGTCCGTGTGCCTCTATTCGCAGGTGCTCTCCAAGGTGGACCATGTGGATCTCCCCATGGTGCTCCGCGGCTTGGGATTCGACGGCTGCGATCTTTCGGTCCAGCCCGGCGGGCACGTGCCTCCGGAGAAGGCCGGGCTCTATCTGATGCCGGCGCTCGAAGCCCTGACCGGGGCGGGCCTGGACGTCCCCATGATCACCACCGCGCTCACCGGCCTGGACGCGCTGGCCCAGGAGGTATTGGGGCTGTCGGGCCTGATCGGCGTGCCGTTCTTCCGGCCGGGACACTGGAAGCTGTCCGGCTCGCCCGAGGTGGAACACCGGCTGGCACAGGTGCAGCGGGAAATCGCCGGCCTGGCGTCGCTGGGCAGGGCCACGGGCATGGCCATGGGGATCCACAATTTCGCGGGCGAACCGGAGGGCGCGTCGGTCTCCGATATCAACCGCCTCATCCGCCCGCTGGACCCGCGATGGGTGGGCTTCGATTTCGACGCCGGCTTCGCCAGCCAGGGCGCGCCGGGCGCGATGAACGTGGCGCTCTCGCTCGCGCTGCCGCGTTTGAAGATGGTCTCGCTGCGGGATTTCCAATGGGCCGCGAGCGCCGATGGCGCGGCCGAGGGTGCGCGCAAGACCACGCCCTGCCCGCTAGGCGAAGGCGTTGTGGAATGGGCGCCGCTTTTCGCCGCGCTGGCGCGCGCCCGGTTCAGCGGGCCGATTTCGCTCCAGGTGGACTATCAGCCCAAAGACGAACTGGCGGCCATCCGGCGCGATTTGCAGTTCGTGCGCAAGCAGATGAGCGCGGCCTATGGCGCGATCGGGCTGGCTCGCGGAAGCCAAAGGGCGTAAGGGAGTGGCGCCGTTATCAGCGAAAGAGGACGAAGCGATCGACGGCCGCAGCCGCCGGAAAGCCGCTATAGAGCCGCAGCCGCGCGGCGTCGCCGGCGCAATCCAGGCAGACCACGGCGCAGGGAGGCGTTTCCACGGGCGGCCGATACCGCGCCGAGCGATTGGGAACGCCGGTATGCACGAACCGCACTTCCGGCCGCCGCGCGCGCAGGAGCGCTTGCAGGGGATATTCGAGGTGGGAACGGGCGGTGTCGATGCCTACCGTCGCACAGGCGGAGCCCGCCAGGAGATCCACCGTTTTCCGGTAAGCCGGCGCGTTGTCCCACTGCGACATGTCGGCGAAGTACTGCTCCTCGCGCGGCGTGTGGAGGACGCTGCGCGGTCCCTTAAGCGGGCGCACCCAGTTGTAAACCGCCGGCAGCCGGGCATTGCTCAGCAGAAAAACGCAGACACCGAGGGAGAGCGCGAGGCGCATCCACCGCCGCCCGCTCCCGGCTTCGCCCAGAACGCTTGTGAGTGGCGCGCCAAGCACGAACAGCGGAAGCAGCAGGCGCGCGAAGAACGGCTGCCATTTCAAATAGGCGCAGAACGCTACGAAGGCGAATGCCAGTGCGGCCGCGTACCACGCGCGCTCCCGATCCCGCCCGCGCGCCGCCCGCCACAGGAGGAGGCCCGATACCAGCAGCAGAACCGCCAGATGCCACGGATTGGGCGCGTCGGCTTCGTGATTCGAGCTGCGCGGCGGGCCATAAGCGCTCCAGCGCCAAGTGGTGGCGGTATCGGCGATGTCGATGCCGAGCCGGCGATGTGCGCTCACGACCGCCCGGTACACGCCGTCGTTCCAACGCTGGCTGCGCAGGCCGAGTTGCTCCGAGGTATTACGCAGGAGATTCGATACCGTCTGCTTCCAGCCGAACGTTTCGTTGCGCCAGCGGAAGAATCCATCCCCCTGCGCGGAATCGTAGCCCATGATGGAACCGCTCAACCGGGCGTTGCGGATGTATTGCGGCGCGTTCAGCGTCACTGCGCAGCACGCGGCGATGAGCGCGCCGCGTGCCAGGCGGGGTGCGGTCTTGCGGGAGGTCCGCGCGGCGAAGACGGCGGCCAGAACCCAGGGGGCGAACAGGTACGCGGTGGCCTTGGTGAGCAGGGCCAGCCCCAGCGCCGTGCCGAGCAGCACGGCGTCGGCGAAGGCGCTGCTGGCGGTAAAGCGCAGCGCGAAGTAGACCGCGGCCACCAGCCACAGGGCCAGCACGTAATCGTTCTTGGCCCCCGAACTTGCCAGAATGCCCGAGGGAATGCTCGCACAGAACAGCGCCGCGATGGCCTGCCCGCGCGCGCCCGCGCCGAACGCCCCGGCGATGAGCGAGACACCGACGATGCTCGCCAGCGAGGCGAACCACTGTATGAAATTGATCAGCCGGTCGCCGCCCGTCAGCACATAGAGGTGCAGCATGCCGTACTCGGCGAAGGGTTGCAGCATGATCTGGTTGAGGTACTGCGCCGGGAAAAAACGGACGCTCGCCTGCTCGGCCCAATAGACCACGCGGGGCATGTGATAGGCCATGGCGTCGGCGCTGTTGGGAGGGCTGAAAGCGGCGGTGATGCCCGTGAGGATGACGATGGCGGCGCACCCCAGCGAGCACAGCAGGACAACCGGCTCGAGCTTCAGGGCAGCCGGGCGGCAGGCGCGGCGCGGACGGACCGCGGCCAAGGTCCCGGCCAAGGCCAGCACCAAGGCCCACGCGATCGCGAGCGGGGTGCGCCGGAGAGCGGCGAAGGGGCTGAGCGCCTCGGTGATCGCCCAAACCAAGACGCCGAGGACGGTCACCGCGCGGAGGAAGCGGTCGCGCGCGATCATCCGCACAGTCCCCGCTTGACGGTGACGATTGCGGCCGGGGGCGCGGGCAGTGCCATAGGTCCCCATATTCCCGATCGCTCGGCTTCCGCGAGCCAGCGGAGCACTCGGGCGTGGCCCGGTTCGTCCACCGCGACGGCCGCGATTTCAAAAGCAAAGCCGGTGTCCATGGGCTCGCCAAATTTGCAGTCATGCCGCCACTGGCAGCCGGTGAAGGCAACCGGCGCCCCGCCTTGCGGCCACCAACCGGCGGCATCGGCTCTCCGGGCAAACAGCCAGAGGCGGCAACCCGTGGGCAGCACGGCCTTACCGCTCACGACCGCGCTGGGGCCCACGACCGAGTTCGCCTGGGGATCGTCAATCGAGGCGGGATAGCCCGGCCTCTTTCGCCTGAGCCAGCGGCGCAGCCGATGGGGGAGCGCTTGCGCCAGCGACTCCCGCCAGACGTAGCGCGCGAGACGCTTGCGATTGTAGGCTTGCCGCCACCAGCCGTCGCCCAACGGATCGAACACCGGGGCGCTCGTGCGGCGATAGAACGCCGTCCGCCCGACCACCTCGAGCACGTCGAACATCTCGTCGCGGCGCAGGAAGCGGTGCAGCTCGTGGATGGTGCGGATGTGGATATCGTCCAGAACCAGCAGCCCGTTTTCAGCGATGTGCGGATATAAATAGTAGTACTCGAGCTGCGGAAACGGGAAGGCGTGCGGTCCGTCGATGAGGACGGCGTCGAGCGGCCCATCGAAGCGGTAGCCGGGGAGGGTCGCCTGCGTGGGACCTTCGACGATCCCGGTGGTCCCCTCGCGAAAAAAAACCGACGCCTTGACGCGGGTGACGATCCGGTTGTCCCCCTCTATGGCGAACGCGGTATGGTGTCCGCTGATCTGGGAAAGGAGCAGGGTACTGCCGCCCGCGCCGGTTTCCGCCGAGCGAAGCACCGGACGCGCCGCGGCATGCCGCGCAATAGCCCGGAGCACGCGCGGCGACAGGTTGTCCCCGGGATTGAGGTCCTGCGCGGCAGCGACGAGGTCGTCCAGCAAGCGGGCATCCATGAGCGCCACACCCACATCCTATCGTCTCCGCGATTCGTACTAATAAGAGGGTTGCCAATTACGCGCGACCGTGATTCGTCGATGAGATATCACCGCCGAGCCCTCGTGCCGACTGACGTCGTCATTCATTGAGCGAGGAAACTGGATATGGCACAGTGGGGAGATGCCAGGCGGCAAGCTATGGTCGATTAGCGTCTTGGTGCCGTTTTTGTGCCCGTCGCCGAGCCTGACTTCAGTTGCAGCGATTTATTGTTTGGTGGCGAGCGGGGTCTGAAAAGACCAGGCTCGACCCCGTCGGAGAGTGTGTGTAAGAGACGCCAACTGAGCCGAGCCTGGCAAATTCAGAAGCAAGAAGAGTATGGCATGGCGAAACGGAAGATGTCTACCTATGAACGGTTGCGGAACGGCGGCTGGTTGAGCCGCCAGCAGCGCAAGCAATTGCAGCAGCGGCTCCATGCCGCCGATCCGGGACTGCAGATCGTGCACCCGGATGCAGCGGGCATTGATGTAGGAAATAAGAGTCATTTTGTCGCGGTACCAGAGGGGCGGGATGCGCAGCCGGTGCAGGAGTTCGGATCGTGGACGGCGGAGTTGAAACGCATGGCGGAGTGGTTGAAATCTTGCGGCATCCGCACGGTGGCGATGCAGTCCACAGGAGTGTACTGGATCGCCGTGCAGGAGGTGCTGGAACAGGAAGGGATCGAGGTCTATCTGGTGAATGCGCGGGGGACCAAGAATCTGCCGGGCCGCAAGAGCGATGTGCAGGAGTGCCAGTGGCTGAAGAAGTTGCACACCTATGGGTTGTTGCGGAATTCCTTCCGGCCGCCGGAACAGATCCGTGCCGTACGCACGGTGTGGCGACAGCGGGACCGGCTGGTGAGGGATGCGGGGCGCAGTATCCAGCAGATGCAAAAAGCGCTCACGACCATGAATGTTCAGTTGTCCAACGCCATCAGCGACATCAGTGGCGTGACGGGATTAGCGATCATCCGCGCCATTCTGCAAGGGCGGCGGGACCCCTGGGAGTTGGCGAAGTTGCGGGACCGGCGGATTCAAGCCAGCGAGGAGGAGGTGGCGCGCAGTCTGGAGGGGCACTGGCGGGAGGATGTGTTGTTCGAACTGGGGCAGGTAGTGGAAGGCTATGACTTTTGCCAGCAGCAAATCGCGGCGTGCGACAAACAGTTGGAGAAGTATCTGGCGGTGTTGCCGGAATGCGTGAGGGCCGCCAAAGGCGAAGGCGCGCCGGCGCCGGGAGGGGAAGCGAAAAAGAAGCGGTGCCAATCCAAGCCGCGGCGGAAGAACCAGCCCGGCTTTAATCTGGAGGCGGAGTTGCACCGCATCCTGGGAGTAAATCTGACGCGCATCGACGGGATCGATATCATGACCGCCCAAGTGATTCTCTCGGAGTTAGGATCGGACTTGAGCGCTTTCCCCAGCGAAGCGGCGTTCTGCTCCTGGCTGGAGTTGGCGCCGCGCCGGGACATCACCGGAGGCAAGGTGATCAAACAGAAGTCGCGCGAGAGCAAAAACCGTGTAGCCAATGCGTTGCGCATGGGGGCGGAATCCCTCTGGCACAGCGATTCCTATTTGGGCGCTCGCTACCGGCGATTCCGGGGACGGATGGATGGCAAGAAAGCCGTCAAGGCGATGGCTCGTTACCTGGCCTGCCTGATCTATCGCCTGCTGACCAGAGGCCAGGATTACATCGACCGCGGTGCCGCGTACTTCGAAAACAAACGCACCTTGAGGGAGATGGTCAACCTCAAACGCAAAGCCGCCGAACTCGGCATGAAATTGCTGCCCGCATCCTGACAAATGCCAACACTCGAAAAAAACGCCCCCGAAGAATCAACAGCTTCCGGGAAGTTTCCGGAGAGACGCCGAGACGCCGAGAACTTAGGATTTCCCGCGCTCTCGGCCACGCCGGCGTCGGTACCTGTCAGGTGCAACCGCGAGTGCGCGCTCTGCGCCGATTCACGCGTTTCCGATTCCCTCGGGTTCGAG
>JAIQEX010000190.1 GCA_020073615.1 Terriglobia bacterium | reverse complement strand
GGCAGCCCGTCAGGCCCGCCGCGGCCAGGGAGAAACCCATCAGGGACAGAAAATCCCGCCGCGTGTTCGTCCCGCGCGCCTGACCCTCGCCGGAGAGGCCGCCGGGGAATTCCGCCGTGGAACGCGGGCCGGTGCGGAGCTCTTCCAGGCTCTTCCAGTGCGCGGGCGCCTCGCCGATCTGGATGAACTCCTCTTTTGGGCTCTTACAACTCATTCCCAGGCTCCTCAGTAATGACAACTCGCGCAATCCAGGCCGGCCGCCGGCCTGGGCTTCTGCGCCAGGGCCGCGAGCGACCGCTCGACACCGCTGGCCGCCAGGTGCGCATGCTCGCGGTGGCAATCCAAGCACCAGCCCATGGTCAGCGGCGACGCCTGCGCCACGCGGTCCATCTGCTCGATGGGCCCGTGACACCGCTGGCAGGCCACACCGGAAAGCACGTGCTGGCTGTGATTGAAGTACACAAAGTCGGGAAGATTATGAATCTTGATCCAGCGGATGGGCCGGTGCTGCTCCACCGCCTCCAGCAGCTTTTCGATATCCGCCGTCTGCTTCTCGAGCAGGCTGTGGCAGTTCATGCACACGCTCTCCGGCGGGATTCCGGCGTGCCGGCTGGTGCGCGCCGCATAGTGGCAATACAGGCAGGGGATCTTGAATTCGCCGGCGTGCACCTTGTGGGGGAAGGCGATCGGCTGAACGGGTGAGTAGCCTTGATGGATGCCGACGCGTGACAACTGCCATGCCACAAGTCCGGTGCCCAAACCGAGAGCCAGAATGCCGGCGGCGATGAACCTAAGTCGCATTTCGCAGAGCGTGCCCGAAGGCGACACGCCAAAAGCAGGGCTTATTGTAACTGCATTTCAAGCGTTGCGGGTCCTTTTGGGTCAGCCCTTTAATCCTCCTCCGGCCAAAGCCGCTCGAGCGGGTTGTGTTTTCGGAGCGCCGGCTCCACTGTTCTCCCCATAGCCGAGAGCGGCCGGAGCAGCAGGCCCAACCCGCGGTGGAGCGGGACGAGAGCCAGCGGCGCCAGGCGGCTGAACGGAATCGCGGCCAGCGCCGCCATGCTCGAAAAAACGTGGAGGCGGACGAAGAACGGCAAATCGGCGGCGAGCGCCGCGGCGGGATTGCCGCTGGCCAGCGAACGCACATAGGGCGTCAGCGTCAACACTCCCCAGGACGAGCCCCAACGGTACAGAATCGCCGTCAGCAAACCCGACAGCAGCGCCACAAACAGCAGCGACAGGAACGCCGCGTCGGCCACTTCCCGCGCGGCCGATCCGCCGGCGCGTCCCAGGTGCCGCCACATCACGCCCGCCCATCCAGCCAGGGCCGCGATGCCCGCCGCAAAAGCCAAACCTTCCAAAATGTAGAGCCGCACCGGCACCGTGTTCCACAGCAGAATCTGCTGCGGGAACAGCAGCCCCCCGCCGTGGCCGAGCATTAGCAGCAAAATACCGAGGCGCCAGACCCTGCCTCCAACAAACAGGTCCTGGCTCTCGGCCAGGCCGGCCGCCCGATCGCGTCTGTGCGCGAGTGCGTAGCGAACGGCGAGTCCCCCGATAAAGATCAGCAGGGCCGCATAGGGTCCGACGCGGAAAATGCCGGGATTCATCGCAAGCCTCCCGCGGCGGCCGTCTGCGCGGTGGCGATGGTGACCACCGGGCCCTTTCCCGGGGCCGGTATGGACAGCCCGGCGGCCCTGGCCAGAAATGCTTTCAGGTCGAACGATTCCTGCGGCGAGAGCGGTGCGCCGGCCGCCCTGGCCGAAGCCATCACCGAGCAGGGATGCTTCAGGAAGTCCGTCAGCGCCTTGTCCTGATACTTGAAATACGCGCGCGTCAGGTCGGGCCCCAGCGTACCGCCGCGCGCCACGCCGGTGGTGCGCACGCTGTGGCAGGTGATGCACATGCGCCCGCCGGAGGCGAAACGCGCCTGGCCCAGGAACAACTGTCGCCCCACCTCAATCTCGGCCGCCGTGGCGGTGGACGCGTGACGCTCGTCGGGCTCCTTCTGCGAAGGACCGTCGGCCGCGAAGTAATCGAGAATGGCGTCGATCTGTTCCTGCGAAAGGTCGGTCCAATCCGGCATTCTCTCCTGCTTGTACTGATGGAACAGGGTGACTGCGGTAGGATCGCCCGACTGAATCACTTTGGAGGACGAGCGGATAAAGCTGGTCAGCCAGAAGCGCTGGCGGCGCTCCGTGACACCGCGCAGATCCGGTCCCACTTTGACGCCTTTTCCGTAGGTGTGGCAACCCGTGCAGCGTTTGCGGAAGATGACCTTAGCGCCCGCCAGATCGTTGGCAAAAGCCGGCATGGCAGTGATGGCTACCGTCAAAATAAAGAGCGCGCGCTTAGTCATATCAGGTCCTTTTACTCTCCCCTCTGTGGGGCTGACCTGAAGTTACCTCACATGCCTCCGATGAAGTAATCGTAAAAATACGGTAAAAAAGTCACGTCGAATACGTAGAGGAAGACAACGGTGAATAACAACAGCCCCTCTTACTTCGCTTCGAGTTGCGCCCCGCCGGCTGCGAGCCCCTCCGACGTCGCGCTCAGACGAATCCGCCCCGGCTTGCCCTTTTGCGGGCGCACAATCGCCAGCGCCAGGCCGTTGAACGCTTTGCGATAGTCCGCCTGAAACGGCTCCACCGATGCCGCGTTGCCGTTGTCCACGGCGGCAATTGTGGCGGGCCCCTCCAGGTGGAACTTCACCAGGGTATCGGCCAGGGGGCAGAGGTTGCCGTCCTGGTCTTCGATGCGCACGGTCACGAAAGAGAGATCCACGCCATCGGCGGCGATTGCCTTGCGGTCGGGAGTGAGCACCACGCGCGCCGGCGCCCCGGCGGTCTTCACCGTGTCCACCGCGAACTGCTTGCCATCGCGGTAGCCGATGGCTTTCAGCTCGCCGGGCGCGTACGCCACCTCCCACTCCAGCCGGTATTTGCTGGTGAATGTGCCCGTCGGGCTGACGTTCTTTCCCACCGGCATCACCACCGTGTCCGCGCCCAGCTTTTTGCGGCCCTGTGACTGGCCGTTCAGGAAAAGCTCCACCTCCTGCGCGTTGGTGTAGACCATCACGGGGATCTTCTGGCCTTCGTGTCCCGCCCAGTTCCAGTGCGGAAACAGGTGCACGGTCGGCTCGCTCGTCCAGACGCTCTTGTAGATGTAGTAGCGGTCCTTGGGGAATCCGGCCAGGTCGACGATGCCGAAATAGGAGCTGCGCGAAGGCCAATCCGCGCGGTCGCCATAGGGCGTCGGCTCGCCCAGATAATCGAACCCGGTCCACACGAATTCGCCCAGGACCGCGGGCAGTTCGCGCTGGTATGTGAATTCCACGTCGGGGCAGTAGGCCCAGGGGGGCGCTTCGATGTCATAGCTGCTCACCTGCAGGTCGGGCGTCTTGTTCTCCAGCTTCATAGGCAGGTGATAGACGCCGCGCGAGCTCACGCACGACGCCGTCTCCGAGCCGAAGATCACCCATGCCGGATGGTCCTTGCGGATCTGGCTGTACTGGAAGGGCTGATAGTTGAAGCCGGGAACGTCGACCGCCGCGGCCAGCCCGTTCTTGATGGCGCCCACGAAATCGTTGAAGGCCGCCGTGGTGGGACGCGTGCGGTCCTCCTCGTGGCAGATGTCGGTCAGGCGTTGCGCGAGCTTGCCGCCATCGGCCCGGCCTTGCTCTTCGATTTCGTTGCCGATGCTCCACAGGATCACGCTCGGATGATTGCGGTCGCGGCGGATGAAATCGCGCAGGTCGCGCTCGAACCACTGGTCGAAGAACTTGCTCAGCCCGTTTTTCACCTTGGGGACGCGCCACATGTCGAAGGCCTCGTCCATCACCAGCAGGCCGAGCCGGTCGGCGGCTTCGAGCAGTTCGGGCGAGGGCGGATTGTGGCTGGTGCGGATGGCGTTCACGCCCATGGAGCGCATGATCTGCAACTGCCGCTCGGTGGCGCGCGCATTCACCGCCGCGCCCAGCGCGCCCAGGTCGTGGTGATTGCACACGCCCTGCAGCTTGCGGTAGCGGCCGTTCAGCAGGAAGCCCTTCTCGCGGTCGAATTCGATGGTGCGAATGCCGAACGGCGTCGTGTAACGGTCCACGACCTTGCCGCCCTCCTTCACCTCAGTGACCGCGCGGTAGAGATACGGGCTGTCGATGTCCCAGCGCCGCGGGTCGCCGACCTCCATCTTCTGCGAGATGGTCTGCTTACCGCCCACGGCGGCCGAGCCGTCGCTGGTCACCTGCGCCACGCGCTTCCCGGCGGCGTCCAGAATGGTTGTGGTGAGCCGGATCGCCGCCGCGGCGGGCCCCTGATTCTCGATCTCCGTCGCAATGGCGACGGTTGCCTTGCCGGCAGTGACCGCGGGAGTAGTGACGTAAGTGCCCCAATGCGCCACGTACACCGGGCCGGTCTCGGTGAGCCACATGTTGCGGTAGATGCCGGCCCCAGGGTACCAGCGCGACGACTGCTCCTCCGGAGTGAGCCGCACGGCTAGCACGTTGTCGCCTTCGCTGAGGTAGGGCGTGAGGTCGAAGGCAAAGCTCGAGTAGCCGTAGGGCCGCTCGCCAAGTTCCTTCCCGTTCAGCCACACGTGCGCGTTGGACATGGCGCCGTCAAACTCCACCGTGCGGCGGTAGCTTCTTTCCGTCACGGTGAAATGCTTGCGGTACCAGCCGGTGCCGGAGATGGGCAGGCCGCCGGTATGGGCGCTGATGCGCGGGTCGAAGGGGCCCTCGATGGCCCAATCGTGCGGCAGCGTGAGCGCCCGCCAGGAGGAATCGTCGAACCCCGGCATTTCCGCACCCGCCGCCTCGCCTTTGAAGAACCGCCAGCCGTCGTTGAAAAGCTGGCGCCTTTCATGCCCGGTCCGGTCCTGTGCGCCGGCCGGCATCGCTGCTGTCACGACACTCAAAATCAATGCCGCAAACCGCGCGCGGCTCCTGTATGTGCACATATCCTCAATCCTCCGTGGCCCCGCGCCCCAGCAGTCCCGCCGCCTGCAAGATGCGCCGCACCTTCTTGGGCGAAATCGAAAGCCGGTCGGCCACGCGCGAGATCTTACGGTCCTCCCGCTCCCAGACCTTGGGAATCATGACCGCCGCGAACTCCTCGGTAATCTGCTGGAAGGTCTTGCCGCCGGTGTTGCCGTCGGACCACTCGCGCAGGATGGGGTCGATTTCGCCGGTGCGCAGCAGCCGCGCCTCGAGCGCGCCCAGGTCCTCCCATTCGTATTCCTGTTCGTGCGCGTCGCTCCGGAGCAGCGCGCGGGCTTCGTCCAGGCAGCGCCGCGCTGCCTCGCGGTTTTGAAAATGCTCGCCCGCGTGGGTCAGGCCCTGCCACACGCAGGCGCGCGCCAGCAGGCGCCGGTTCTGCGTCTGCCTGGCGTACTCCACGGCATCGCGGGCGCAATCGTAGGCGAGCTGCGCATGGCGCGCCGGGTCCTCGCCGATCTGCTCTTCCAGCCGCGCGTTCTCGATGGTGCATTGCAGCATGCGCGCCCGCGCCATCACGATGTAGTCCCGCTTCTCTTCTCCCTGGCTGAATGCCCGCAGGGCCTCGGAGGCGGCGCATTCCAGGTCGCCCGAATCCAGGTGCAGGAGTCCGGAGTTGATATGGACGCTGCCGATGCCGCGATGCACGCGGCGCTGGCCGTAGATCTGCATGGCCTCGGCCAGGTGCGCCCGCGCCGCGGAGCGCAGGCGCTCCACTTCCATTCTCCGGGCGCGCGAGTTTTCCGAGGAGCGCTCCAGCGCGTCGGCGCCGCGCCGGCGGGCCGAGGCCCGGTCGATCTGCTTCTGGCAGCGCAGCGCGATAAGCCGCTCCACCGACGCAATATTGACCAGCGAGCGCGCCAGGTGCAGGTGCTGCGGATCCCACCGCTTATACTCCGTGATGGCGCGGTCGAAATACTCGAGCGCTTGTTCGTAACGCCCCTGGCGCCGCGCGATGCGTCCGTAGGCCGACTGAATGTTGCCGCGGCCCACGAAATCGTCGGTGGCGCCCAGCGTGGCTTCCGCCCGTTCCAACAGCGCGCACGCCTCCTTCAGCTTTCCCTTCTGAAACGCCAGCCAGCTTTCCAGCACCTGCATCACCGCGGCCATGGGACCGTAGCCGCAGTCGTTGGCCAGGTTGGTAGCCTTGGCCGTGAAACTCAGCGCGTCGTCGTAGCGCCCGATGCGCCGCAGGCAGCGCGCCGTCCAGAAGTTGGCAATGGCCAGCAGCTCCGCATCGTCCACTTCGCCCTCGAGCGACTGCACGAAGCGGAAGTGCTGGTTGGCCTGCTCGAAATCCTCCTCCGCCAGGGCAACCATTCCTTCGGCCATGCGGACGTGCAGGTAATCCGCCAACGGCAGCGCCGCCCGCGAGGGCGCGGGAAAGCGCGCCAGCAGATCGCGCACCAGTTCGGCGCCCCCGAAGCCGGCATCCACCCACTGCGCCAGCATTCCCAGAAAGACTCCCGCATGCGCCACCGGGGGCCCCAGCGCGGCAAGCGCCGGCCGGGCGGATTCGAGCGTCTGCATGCCGCTCGCGATGCGCCGGAATGCCAGATCCTCCCGAAGCTGCCGGATGATGGCTTCGAGCCCGGGAGGTCCGCTCATGATTGCAGTATGCGGCTATCCGGAATGCTTGTCCAGCGCCCCTGACGCCGGGCCGGGCAGCTAGCCGCCGGCCAAACCGAGCTGCCCGGTCTCTTTGAGGAATCCGCCAAACTGCTGGTCTGCGCCCACAATGTGCTGCTCGGTCCAGACCCTCAGGAACAGCCCCAACGCGCCGCCCGGCTGGATTTTGCCGGATCCAAATTCCTCCCCGACCATGTGCAGTTGTGTGAACAATCTGTTATGTTCCGCATGATGGGCTTCCAGGTCCGGGTAGGCGCTGGCGTACATCAACTGCTCTTCGGAGGCAAAGTGCTCGTCAACGGAACCGATAAACGCCGCCAGCCTCTGCTCCAGCACTTTCTTGGGAAGGCCGGCGTCCACGGCCCCGCCGAAATCGGTGGCCCGATCAAGAATTTCGCGGTGTTCCCGGTCGATCATCGGGACCGATAGCAGCAGATCGTCGCTCCAAGCCTCGGTCATGGCGACATGGTAACGGAATGGCCGCGCCAAGCCAATATTCTCAAAGGTATACAGCGTCCGGAGTCTCAGAATCGGCCGGGCGCCGCCAGAAGGACCATCAGGTTCCATGCCACCAGGCCGCTGTACCAGTAGGCAACCCAGCGCATGAGGCGGCGCCGGCCGGTCAAGATGCATGCTCCGCCGATGGCCAGCGCGATGGCTTTCGAGATCATCAACCCGAGAGCGGGCCCGGCGTGCATCATGAGCCGGATGAAAGGGCTGGCTTCCGAAGCACCCATTTTGAAGCCGACCAGGGTAGTGAGCACGTCCAGCAACTGCAAATACAGGAACAGATGAACCATTCCCGGCATCCTCAGGATCAGTGAGCGTTCCATTCCGTGGCCCCTCCGACCTCATCAGTATTGGCGCTCCCGGGCGCTTTGTGCTATCCCGGAGACTGCGCAATGAGTGCGAGGACAAATACCGGCTTGATAGTACTATTACTTCTGAGAGTATTCTCAACAGGATAGCCTGCATTTGCCGGCTTGAACGGCCTTCTGCCCATTGACTTAGAAGTGGTAATCGCGCAGGATTGGCATGGAGCAATCCGTTTAACATTGGACGCACTGCAAAACGCTAGGATTCTCAAGATGGTGGATCTGGAGCGGGTGGTCGAATTTGCCCCCGACGCCGTACTGATCATCGGTGGCCATGGGCAGATTCTTCTGGCCAATGCGGCCGCCGAGCGAGTGTTCGGCTATCCCCGTGAAGAACTGCTGGGCCAGTCCGTGGAGATGCTGGTCCCGGAGCGTTTCCGTCAGGCCCACATGGTGGACCGTGGGCGCTATGGGAGCGACCCGCACACCCGTCCCATGGGCTCGGGACTGAACATCGTCGCGCGGCATCGCGAGGGCGGGGAGTTCCCGGTGGACATCAGCCTCAGCCCCATGGGGTCGGGCGCCACCATCGCCATAGTGCGGGACGTAAGCGAGCGCAAACGGATGGAAATGGCGCTCTGGGCGGCCACCGACGCCCTGGAAAAGCGGGTGGCGGAATTGCGGACCAAGAGCGGCGTCCTGCAATCCATTCTCGACGGCATGGGCGACGGCGTGGTGGTGTTCAATCAAAACGGCCAGCTCACCACCATCAACCCGGCGGCCCGGCGGCTCTATCCCAAGGCGCGGCAGAACACCCAGTTGGCGGAGTGGGCCGAGGCGTTCGACTTGTTCCTGCCCGACAAGGTGACTCCTTTCCCTTCCGAAGAGCTGCCCATGATCCGGGTGTTGCGCGGAGAGGCCGTGGACGGGCTGGAGGTCTTTATCCGGCATCCCGACGTGCCGGATGGCATCTGGACCAGTGTGACGGCCCGTCCGCTGCGCGACGGAAGCGGAGTGGTAACCGGCGGAGTGCTCGTCATCCGCGACAACACGGCCCGCAAGTTCGCCGAGGGGGCGCTGCTGGCCGGCCAGGAAGCGGAGCGCAAGCGCGTCTCGCGCGAGTTGCACGATTCCGTCTCGCAGACGCTCTGTTCCCTCATCCTCGATGTGGAGATGCTGCGGCACGAACTTCCCGCCGGCGCCAGTGCGATTCGGGAGCGCATCGACTCACACCAGGAAAAGCTGACCGAACTGTCGGAAGACGTAGGCCGCGTGGCGCGTCGGCTGCATCCTTCGGTCCTGGAGCGTCTGGGACTGCGCCAGGCGATGGAACAGCTCTGCACCGAATTCAGCGAGCGGGAAGGCGTGCAGGTCCGGTTCTCACACCAGCAACTCTCGGAACCGATTTCGACTACCGTCGCTCTCTGCCTCTACCGCGTGGCGCAGGAGAGTCTGCGCAACATCGTGCATCACGCACAAACCCGGCAAGCGGCGGTGACCTTGGCGGGAATCGACGGCGGAATTCATCTTTCCATCGAAGACGCAGGCATCGGCTTCGATCCCGAAGCGGTGCAGGGCAAGGCCAGGCTGGGCCTGGTGAGCATCGAGGAGCGCGTGCGGCTGGTGGGCGGCCGCGTGGCCATCCACTCCCAGCCGGGCAGCGGCACCAGGATCGAGGTGCGGGTCCCGGTGGGGACTGAACCCCGGACGGCGAATCCGTGAGGGTTTGGCAACCCGCCTGTTCCCCCGTGCGTATAGAATGATGGTGGAGGTGGCGGATGATTCTCCGCGCTGTTCCGCTGGCGCTCGTCCTGCTGGCTTCCTGGAGTTTTGCGGCCGATAGCGGCATCCCTCCCCGCGCCGACAGTTCGGCATATCCCGCACACCAGACCATTGGCGGCGTCACCATCGCGGCGGCGGTGGTCCCCCAGGACCGCGTGAAAGACCTGTTCCAGGAGGATCTCGATCGCGCCGGCTACGTGGTGATCGAAGTGGCCCTCTACCCGGAGCCCGGCCGGGGAGTGGATGTTTCGCCCGACGATTTTCGCCTGCGTATGGGTGCGGACCCGAGCACGGTGCGGCCGGTGACGCCGCAGACGCTGGCATCGGCGGTGCGGCACGGGAAGACGCCCGGCAATACGCCCCAGCCGAAGCTGCCAAGCAACGTCAGCGTCCATAATACCGAGACCATCGGCTATGAATCGGGCCCTTATGGACGCCGCGGCGTCTACACGGCCAGTGAGGTGGGCGTGGGGGTGGGCAAGGATTCCCGAGGTCCCGATCCCGCGCCGCCGCCGGCCAAGAGCCGCGACCGCGCAACCCTCCAGTTCCAGCTGGCAGAGATGGCCCTGCCCGAGACCAGGACTTCGCGCGCGGTGGCCGGGTTTGTGTACTTCCTGAAACCTTCGAAGAAGAAGAGCGGCGCCTACGAGATTCTCTATTTTGGGATGGATGGGCAGGGCAGCCTGACGCTGCCGGGGGCGAAGTAATTACAATCGCTAACGAGGCTCCGCCTCAGACCGACGAGGTATATTTCCGCCGGGTCTGAAGATCGGGCATAATCCGGTAGATGGCTCCGGTCGACAGTGGAGAACTGCAAGCAGTTCTCGCCAATGATTTAGGCCGCCGAAGCGGCAGTCGATCCCGAGCGATCGGAGTCGTGCCGGAGCCAAAATGAGCGTATCACGATCAGTCGCCGAAGTTCTCCATGAGCACGTGA
>JAIQEX010000025.1 GCA_020073615.1 Terriglobia bacterium | reverse complement strand
TGCGACTGACGTGGTGGTGCTGCGCAATAGCTTCATCACTCTGGCCAGCTAGTGAATCCAAAAGAAACGCTGCCCGAAGCGTGCGTCGTTTCTCCTCGGTTCGAGACTTGCGGATGGACTCCAGCTTGAGCATCTCCTGCTCGCTGAATTGGATCGGACTGCGCTTCCTCGGGAAGGGCATGACCCATTAAAACATAAATCGGGTCAAATGTATCGGTATTTAGAGAACCGTGATCTAGAGTACGTGCCTCAGCGAAGATCGTGCCAGGGAGTCAAATTCCAAAACCCGGCGCGGAGACACAGAGGCCGCGCGGCGCAAAGGGATTGGCCGCAGTCGAGAGCCACCGCTAGCTAGCGGCCTACCCAGGTAAAGGCCCCCATCCCCGGCGATCCCCTTGGATTAAACGGCAGACCCGATCCCCGGTCGCAGTAGGAGACGTCCGCCTCCTCGTAATGGGCCGCTGGCCGAATCGATCCGGCCTCCGCTCTGGGGATTCCGGCGAGCTCCAGTGTGCGCTCCGGCCCCAAACCCGGCGGTGACACAATCAGAAGATGTCCGTTTGGAGAGGGATGGTACGGGATCCTGTGGAGCCGCATGTAGTAATCCAGGCTGGAATCGAAATAGTCCGCGCCTGCGCATACGAACTGGTCGCCATGGGACAGGTGTTCCTTCATCCCCAGCACCACCGCTTCAGCGCTGCCCCCCCCCACGGATTCACTCGTCGAATGCCGCAGTGACTTGGCGGTCAAAACCGTTAAACCCATCCAAGCGGCAAGCGCCAGCGAGAAGATTGCCGGCACCCAGCCCGGCGCTCTGAGTTTGCCGATGAGAATGCTTAGACCGGAGGCACAACACCCTAGGACTATTGGCAGAAGAAACAGCCAGGTCCGGCGCGGTGGAACCACTCGTTGTGCCCGCAAAAGGACGAACGAAACCGTCATGACGCACAACGCGATGGCCAGCGGCGCCGCGAGAGAGCCCTTTCGCACCAGCAGTCCGAGGCATCCCACCCCGAGGATTACACTAACGGCGGACGGCAGATCCATGTTCCAGTAATTCCAGAGAGACTGAGCTTCGTGAGCGAACGTCGGCAACCAGAGGCCTCCCGGCACGGGCGCGACCCATTGATTGGAGGTGATCGCAGACAAGCCGACCGTTGCCAGTACCGGCGTGTACAGGGCCAGCGTCAAAAGGCCTGTCTGCACTCCTGCGTATAGGACCCGTCTCCAGGCTCGTGTCGCCAGGATTAGATACAGGAATACTCCGCAGACGCCGTAGACCGTCGTCGGAACGGAGTAAATGGCCAGTGCCGCGGAGACCGGCAGCAAAATCCAACCGCCTGCCATTCCTCGCCTGGTCGCGATACCCGCCAGGACGACCATTGCCGCAAAAAGCAACGCGGAAAGGCTGTATCCTCGAGCGTTGAACGAGTACTCGATCAGCGGAGAGCTTGCGCTGACCAGCGCCGCGGCCAACAGGGCAGCCTCCTTGCCGTGGTACACACGTATCGCGGCGTATGTGGCAGGAACCAGCAGAATGCCCGAAATCAGCGTCGGCAGGCGCAACGCCCACAAAGATTCCCCAAATACAGAGGTGGATAAATGCATGAGCAGCGTGCTGAGCAGGTGGTTGTTGGCGGTGTAGTAAGTTATACCGAGAAGGATTGGTCTGGATGCATAGTAGAGGAATGTGTAGGCCTCGTCCTTGCGGATGGGCTCATTGATGAATTGCAATCGAAGCCAGACGGTCCACAGCAGGATAACCGCCAGCGCCCCGAGGTGCACGATCCCGTTCCTTTCCAGGGTAATTGCCGTGGCGAACTCTCGTGGGACCGCTGCCACATCGCGCCAAAAGTGGCCAACGGATAATAACTCAGTCAGCCTGTTCCGAAGCAGAATCAGAGAGACCGCATTAGCGCCGAGCAACGCGCCCATCAAACGAAGCCCGAGAACCATCTTCGCGTGTAGAAGCGGGGTGAATCGCTGCTCATAACCGGGAGGGATCGATGCCAGCACAATCGCGCGAAACCGCGTAAATGGCAAGGCGGAAGCGAACACGGCGCACATGGCTGCGCAACCGAACAGCGCTATAACGCCCCAGACGACGAGCTTCCAACCCCGCGGCCAGCCCACAGTGATTATGTTTACCACGAGCGAAGGCACAAGGCTACCTTATCGTCTCTCGCCGGGATAAGGCGGCGTCGTTTGGACCGTGCGGTTGGCGGCCTGGACAAACCACCAGTCGGAGAGGGGCCGCCAGATTCATTGTGGGTTAAATTGGGGATGTGGCGACGTCCGGAGCGGCGATGAAGACCAGGCCAGGACCCGCGGACCGATTTGGAGAGGTGTGACGTCTTGCGCATTCTCTTCCTCTCGCCGCGACAATCCTGGCCCGCGAATAGCGGCGCGAAGTTGCGGGATTACTACCTGGCCCAGGCTTTGGGCCGGCGTGCCGATCTCACCTACGTCTTCTTTTCCGAGCCCGGATCGGTTTCGCCCCGGCCGGCGGACCTTCCGTTTTGCCGGAGAATCGTGTCCGTTCCGTCTCCCCGGCTCTATACACCGCCCAAGATCGTTCGTGGGTTTCTCGGGCGCTGGCCGCTGCCCGTCGTGAATTACACCTCGGACGAAATGAAGGCGGCGCTCGCCGCCGTCCTCCGGGCGGACCGGTTTGACCTGGTGCACCTCGATAGCATTCACCTGGCGGCATACGTTTCCGGCGTGCGCCAGGCGGCCACCGCGCCGGTGGTCTACGATTGGCACAACATCGAATCGGAATTGATGCGCCGCTACTGCGCCGGCGTCAGGTCGCCCCTCCGGAAACTGTATGCCGCCTGGACCGCCCACCGCTGGGCCGCTCTCGAAAAGCAGATCCTATTGCAGGCTTTCGGCCACGCCGTTTGCAGCGAGCGGGAGCGCGCCCAACTGCTCGACATCGTTCCCAATGCCCGCGTCGCCGTGATCGAAAACGGCGTCGACACGGCCTTCTTCGCGGCACCTCCCGCCTCCTCGAACCGCTGCCGGATCGTTTTCGTCGGTTCCATGCGCTTCCATGCAAACATCGAAGCGGCGGTCTGGTTCGTACGTTCCGTATGGCCGAGGATTCGGGAACGCTTCCCCGCCTGGCGTCTCACGCTGGTTGGCTACGATCCCGCACCGGCCGTTCTCGCCTTGCGCGGCGAGGCAAACGTAGAAGTGACCGGCACGGTTCGCGATGTCCGCCCGTACTATCGCGAAGCCCTCGCGGCGATCGTTCCTTTGCGCACCGGGGGAGGAACCCGCTTGAAGATTCTCGAAGCCATGGCCGCCGGAGTCCCGGTTGTTTCTACGGCCCTCGGCGCTGAGGGCCTGGCCGTCTCTCCCGGGCGGCATCTCCTCATCGCGGACCGCCAGGAGGATTGGCTGCGCCTGTTGTCGGCCCTTTCCCTGCAAGACGATCTTTGGAAAGGTCTCGTGACCGCCGGCCAGGACCTCGTCCAGACCCGCTACGATTGGGAGATCCTCGGCAACACACTCTTCGAGACTTATTCCCAGTGGCTGAATCGGTGAAGACCATCCGTCTGCTGGCCATCGTCGAAGCCGCCTCCATCACGGGACCGGCCAAGAACCTGTTGCAGTTCGCCCAACTGGGACGGTCCCGCCACGTGGAGCCGCCCGTCGAGGTATCGATCGCCGTCTTCCAACGCGGCGATCCCTCTCAGAACCTGTTCATCGCGGCCGCGCGGCAATGCTCCATACCGGTGTATCCCATACCCGAAGCCGGCCGCTTTGACCGGGCGGTTGTTCCCCGCTTGCGCGCCCTCGTTCAAGAACTGAAGCCGGACTTGTTGCAGACCCACGCCGTGAAGTCGCACTTTCTCGTCCGCGCGTCCGGTCTCCACGGCCTCGCTCCCTGGGTTGCGTTTCATCATGGCTACACCTGGCCGGACCTGCGGGCGCGTCTCTATAACCAGGTGGACCGCTGGTCTTTGCGCGCGGCCAGGCAGGTCCTGACGGTCAGCCGCCCTTTCCGGGACGAATTGGCTCGCAAAGGGGTGCCGCGGGACCGCATCGAAATCGTCCATAACGCGATCGATCCCCAGTGGGGCGCTCAGGGCCGGACCAGCGGTGCGGCGGCGGCGCTGCGCCTCCGGCTCGGGATCGGTGCCCAGAAGAAAATCATTCTGATCGTGGGCCGCCTCTCCCGCGAGAAGGATCACCGCACGCTGCTCGAAGCCGTCCACGACCTGCGAACCGCCCGCCACGAAACCGGCCCGCCGCCGCATCTGGTAGTGGTGGGCGACGGACCGGAGCGGCCCAGGCTGGAATCGTCCATCCGCGCGCTCCACCTCGGCGATGCCGTCACCCTGGTCGGGCAGGTTCCGACTGCCGAGCCCTATTACGGCATTGCCGACGTCTCCGTGCTGTCTTCTCTGAGTGAAGGTTCCCCCAATGCTCTGCTGGAATCCATGGCCGCGCGCGTGCCGGTGGTGGCAACCTCGGTTGGCGGGATTCCCGAGATCGTCTCCCATGACCGAAGCGCTCTGTTGATTCACCCGGGCGATCGCGCCGCCATGACTCGCGCCCTTCAGTCAATTCTGACCGACGAATCGCTGGCGCGAACCCTCGCGGATCGCGCTTACGAGCGGATCTTAACCCACCACACACCCGATGCGCGCGCGCGGCGCCTGGTGCAAATCTATAGGCGCATTCTGTCCTAGACGCAGTGCGAGAATGAGAGCGTGGCCACGGCACAGGACCCTTCGCCCTCCCCGCGATTTCTCTTCAAAGGAATCTTCCAGGGCACGGGCCTCTACGCCATTCCGCTTTTGGGGCAGAACCTCGCCAGTATCGCCGTGCTCCCGATTATCAGCCGTGTTCTGACCACCGCCGACTACGGCGTCGCCAACCTCCTGGAGAAAATCTCCAGTGTGCTGACCATTATTCTCGGCGGCAACTTCGCGTCGGCTCTGGGCTACTTCTATTTTAAGAAAGCCTCCGCGCCGGACCGCAACGCGGTTGTCGGTACCGTCCTCATTGGGGCGCTGCTGATAGGCTCCCTGGCCGGATTGATCTGTTGGCCCTTGACCGCGGCTCTCAGCGCTCTGGTCCCCGGCGATCCCTCGGTCAAATACTACCTGCGCGTCATCTTCCTCTCCATGCCTCTCGCCTTTCTGCTCGAGGCCCTGCTCTCCTGGCTTCGCGTCGCCGACCGGCGCGGCACGTTTGTCGCCGGGTCTCTGCTGCGCATCGGTGTGACCATCGTCGGCATTGTAGTGCTGGTGGGCCTGCTGAAGCTGCACGTCTGGGGCGTCCTCCTGACCGCGGTGATCGCGATCGTGGTTGCCGCCCTGGTTCTGGGTGTGTACTGCCTCGGCGCCATGCCTCCCTCGTTCCGCCCCCGTCTGTTCGTGGAGATCGCCCGATTCGCCGTGCCCCTCAGCTTGAGTGGCCTGGCGATGTTCGTCCTTCATTTCGGCGATCAGTTCATTCTGGCGAGGTACCGCCCGCTCGCGGAGGTTGGAATCTATGCCCTGGCCTACAAGATTGGCATGCTCGTTAGTGTTGCCGGCGCCTCCTTTCAAAGTTATTGGAACGCCCAGGTGTTCCAGATCATGCGCCGCGACGATGCGGATATCGTCTTCGCACGGCTCTTCACGTACGTCGTCCTGGGACTCGCTTTCGTTGGGCTGGGACTCACCGTCTGTTCCCGGCCGGCGCTCTGGATATTGACCAGGCCCTCCTACCGGGGCGCCGCGCCCTTGATTCCAGTCATTGCCATCGCCTACTTCCTCCGGTCCGTCGGGGATTTTTTTCGGTGTCTTTTCCTGGTGGAAGGCCGCCCCAGTCTCGACGCCGCCTGTACCTGGTTGGGAACCATCGTCTGCGTCGGGGGATATTTCACTTTGATTCCTCCCTACGGAATGTGGGGAGCCGCCATTGCGAGTGTCGTCGCCTTTGCCCTGATCGCAGTTGTGTCCATCGTGTGGACGTACCGCCTGCGCCCATACCGGTTGGAAACCAGCCGTCTCGGCAAGGTGGCCGTTGCCCTGGCAGCTATCCTCTTACCCCATGGCGTGGTTCGCGTAGCTTCGCTGCCGTGGCAGATCGGCTGGAGCGCATTGCTCCTCTCGGCATTCCCTTTCATTCTGTGGTTGCTGCGGTTTCCCACTCCCGGTGAACGCGAAATGATGGGCACCGCGCTTCGTTCGCTTAGGCGCCGCAAAATTTGAGGGTGCGGCGGCAGCAATGAATCACCAGGCCGGGAAACCAGGCCGCCCTATCGCGCAAACGCTGGCGCCGCCGGTACTGTCTGTAGCTGCCTGGTTTGAAACTCAATCCGCGCGGCCCGGGTAACTGCAATGCTGAGCCCCAGCATTGCCGGCAGGTAGACGAAGTAACCGAACGTCAGGAACGTGATCGCCGTGCAAAATCCTGCCAGGGCTACCATGAGGCAGAACGTCGCAACCGCAATGTCGCGGCAATCCGGACGAGCCCGGGCTTGCCGGTATGTCCTCCTCAACAGCAGAAACGTGGACCCAATCCCCGCCACGAAAAAGAGGAGCGCCGGGATCCCGCACTCGCTGCTCACTTGCGTATAACTGTTGTGCGTTTCATGCCAGAGGCCATGCGAGCCCAGGACCGTGTTGTGGCCTCCTTCGTATGCGGAGAACTGCCCCGGACCAACGCCCACGATCGGGTGTGTGAACGTGTATTCGATACTCTTCCCGAGCAGATATCTACGGGCGTTGCTGGACTCCAGAGCCTCCTGCGAAGCCAGCGGATCGTCCGTTGAAAATGACCTGAGACGCTGCAGCGTGGCAGGGGGCATCAGAGCCAGGGACGCGGCCAGCAGGAAGGGCGCCAGTACCCCGATCACCAGTCGCGTGGTCGCCGTCGCCCAGAGGAAGACCGCCAGCAGTTCTACCCCCAAGGCGATCTCCCCGCCCCGCGATGCCGTTCTCAAAACCATATAGGCACCGCCGGCGATTGCGAAAAGCGCAGCCACGCGGAGGATCTTGGCACTGCCCCGGTTCAGCACCGCCCACAACAAAAACGGCAGGATAAAAAGCAGATGCGCGGCGTAGTCGTTGGCGTTGGCGATCGAGCCGAATTCGAGGCCCAGGCGCCCGTCGTCACCACCCTGAAATAAGGGGGCCGACAACACGTTCACCAGTCCGCCAAGTACGGCGCACGACATCATCAGCTTGCACTCCGCCCAGGTGAGAGCCAACCCCGCGACCACGAACAGCATGATGAAATCCTTCTCCAGGTAACTGAGCGTCAGTCCAAAGGAACCGCCCCTCCAGGTGCTGAACGGTACCGCTATCACCATGCAAATTGCAAAGCCGGTCCAGTAGTACGCCGGCCGCCCTTCATAGGTGCGCCGAAGCCCTCCCGACAGCAGGACTCCTGCCAGGGCCGGCAGGCCAAAAACATACAGCGGATAGAAATTCACTCTGGTCACATAGCCCAGGATCTGGTGCAACATACTGAGCCTCAGGAACAGCAGGGCCAGACCCGCGAAAAATGCCAGGCGGCGGGCGGGGTTAGCCAGATCGCTTGCCAGATAGGGAATGCCCGCCTCCCCACCGGCCACCGCGGCGGGCGGGGTGTACCCCCTCTGGCCGCGGGTGTGGACCGGCGGCCGCAGCGCGTGGTTGGTCTGGACAGGGACCATGAAGCGTTTAGGATACCATCTGGTGCGATATCCCGGACTGGTGCCTGCCTGCCCGGTCCCGGCCCTACTCCCCCACCACCGTCACTACCACCTTGCGCTCCCGCGGCCGGTCGTCGAAGTCGCACAGCACGATTTGCTGCCAGGTGCCAATCAGAATCCTCCCTTCCGCCACCGGGAAACTTTTGGCCGTGCCCATCAGGGCGCTGCGCAGGTGCGCGTAGCCGTTTTCGTCGCCCCAGCGGGCGTTGTGGGCGTAATCGGTGGTGGCCGGGGCGATGATTTCCAGGGCGCGCTGCAGGTCGGCCACGCAGCCCGGCTCAAACTCCAGGGTGGTAATGCCGAGCGTCGAGCCTACGCCGGAAATGTTGGCCGTACCGGTCGAGATTTTGCTGGCGGCCACAATGCGGGAAACGTGCGCCGTGATATCCACCACGTCGCCATGGCCGCGCGTGGCCAGGGAGACGTCTCTCTGGAACACCGCCATGGCTACTGGCCGAAGGCGGCTTCGAAGGCGGCGATCTTCCCCAGACGGCGGCGGTGCCGCTCGGCGCCGCTGAAGCGCGCGTTCACGTAGTCGCGCACCAGCTCCACGGCCAGCTCGGGGCCGATGACGCGCGCCCCCAGGCACAGCACGTTCACGTCGTCGTCTTCCACCGACTGGCGGGCGGAGAAGCTGTCGTGGCAGGTGGCGGCGCGGATGCCGCGGAACTTGTTGGCGGCCACACAGGCCCCCGCTCCCGAGCCGCAGATCAGCACGGCGCGCTCAACGCGGCCGGCGAGGATTTCTCCGGCCACCGCGCGGGCGTAATCCGGGTAGTCCACCGGCTGCGCGGAATCCGTGCCCAGGTCGATCACCTGGTGGCCCAGCTTGCGCAGTTCCTCCACCACCCTGCTCTTCAGGGGAAAACCGCCGTGATCGCACGCCACCGCCAGGTTCACGAATCCATCATACCAGCGGCTCCGGCAGCGGCTCCATCGTTGCGCCGCCGGGGGGAGAAATGGTACGTACTCAGGAGTGCGAATTCTCGTCGTGCTCGCCGGGCTTTCGGCGGCATGGGCTTTCCAAACCCCGCCGCCCGCCCCGGCCATAGTCAAGGAAGTGTCCCATTTCAGCCGTGTTCTGGGCGAAATGCGGACCTACCGCGTGTTTCTGCCGGCCGCCTACGCCGCCTCCCAGAAGCGCTACCCCGTGATTTATTGGTTCCACGGCTTCGAGCAGCCCACCCCCGAGCGCGAGCACGACATCGCCCAATACGTGGCGGCGCACGACATCATTCTGGCGGACGTCGGACCGGTCGAGCTGGCGGGACAGTTTCCGCTCTACTTCCCGGAACTCGTGGAGCAGGTGGATCGCACGCTGCGCACCCTTGCCGACCGCGGGCACCGTGCCGTCACCGGCTTTGCCACGGGCGGATTCATGGCCTACTGGATCGCCGGCAAGTACCCCGACCTGGTGGCCAGCGCTTCCAGTTTCATGGGCACCCCGGAAGCCTTCGTCGGCCCGAAAGGCTTCGCGGTGGAGTACAGCCACGACGGCCTGTTTGCCAACTATGACGGTGTGCGCACCCTGCTGGTGCGCGGGACCCGGGATTTCACGCAGTTCTATCACCGCCGCCTCAACGGCATCTGGATGTACGCGCGCACCGGCCACGAATCGGAGAGCTTCGATTCCGAACATGGCACTCCGGGAATTGCCCGGGCGCTCGACTTCCACCTCCACGCCTTTGCCAACCCCCTGCCCAAACCGGCATCTTTCTCTCATGCCGATGTCTATCCCAACTTCGCGGTGTGGGGGTGGGTGGTGGCGTCGAACCGGCGGCGGCCGGGCTTTACCGTGCTGGAGAATGTTTCGAGCACGGGGTTTCGATCGTCCGTGCGGGAATGGATTCCCGATGGCGCGGCCATCCCCGAAGTAAAGCTCTCCCTTGCTTCGGCGCCGCTCTACCCGCCGGGGAGTGTGCATTCCGTGATGTACATACGGCTGCGCGACGGTAAGGTGCGCCGCACGTCGCAGAGGGCGGACGCCCATGGGCGCCTCAGTTTCGAGCTGGATGGCGACCTCTATGAAGTGGGGGTGTCGCCCGCGCCGCTGATCGCCATCTCGGGTTATGAGATTGCCGATGCGGCCTGGGCCACGGCGGGCCGCCCCGTAAGCCTGCGCGTGAAGTTCTGGAACAAGGGCGCCCTGCGCTCGGGCACCTCGGAGATCCGGTGGGAAAGCCCGAACGCGGGCGTGAAGTTTGAATCGGCGGCCACCAGACTGTACGCCCTGGGGCCGGGCGAATCGGCCACCCTGCCGCTGAAGTTCACGGTGGAGGACCCGGAGCGCGCCATGGTGAAGATCCTGGCGGTGGCGGGCGTCAACCGCATGCCGTTGGACTTGCCCCTGTTCCCTGCCGCCCCGCCGGCGGCGGAATTTCGCATTGCCGACGGAAGCACCGTGAACATCTACCGCCACGCCATTGAGCGCGCCGACGTGACGCTGGGCGAAGGAAACGGCGACGGCCACGCGGCCCCGGGTGAAACCTTCGCGGTGCTGCTGCCCGATGCCGGGGCGTTCCGCGCCGCCGAGGTGTTCACCAACGATGCCTGCGTGGATAATAGCCTGCGCGCTTCCGATTCGTGGGCCGATTACGATCAAGCCGGGGCTTCGGCCCGCTACTCGCTGCCTTCGATTCGTCCGGATTGCCCGCAGGGGCACGTGGTGCACCTGCTGGCGCGCGTGCTGATTCCCAATCCGCCCAACCACCAGGTGAAGTATTGGACCGTGGAGCTGCCCGTGTGGTGGCAAACTCCCCCGCCTCACGCTACAATACGGCCATAGTACTTCCATACCGGCTGGTCCTGGCTGCCCTTTTGTGCGGGGCGGCCTGGGGACAGGCGCCTGCCTACTCCGCCGCCAGCATACTCAATGCTTCGGATTATACGGCCGGCCCGTTTGCGCCGAACTCCGTCCTGTCGATCTTCGGCACGAATCTGGCCTGGCAGGACCCCGGCCCCAACAGTTCGGTCACCATCCCGCTTCCCACCAGGCTGAACGGGGTCCAGGTGCTGGTGGACAATGTTCCGGCACCGCTGTTTTACGTATCCCGAACGCAGATCAACTTCCTGGTTCCCGGCAACGAGTTCGTGGACGGCACGCCGATTCCGGTTCAGGTCGTGCGTCAGGGCGATATCGCTCCCGGGCCGCGTCCGACCATCACCCTTGTCGACACCGCACCGGCGCTGTTCAAGACCGACTCCGGTTACGTGCTCGCGCTGCATCCGGACTACACGGTGGTGACGCCCGATGCGCCCGCTCGCGCCGGAGAAGTCGTCGCGGTCTTTGCCACAGGATTGGGTAAGACCGGTGGCGATCCCATCCCCGGCGAGGCCCCGGTGATCGCCCTGATCAAGGCTTGGCAGGATCTGAAGGTGTACCTGAACGGAGCGCTGCTGGACATCGGAAATATCAAGTACGCCGGCACGGCGCCGGGCTGGCCGGGGCTTTATCAGATCAACATCCAGCTCCCCGGCAACCTGGCCCCCGACCCGGAAATCCGCGTGGCCATCGGGGCTCAGTCCACGCCGTCCGGCGGCTTTCGGCTGGCGGTCCAATGACGGGCGCAACCAAATCGGTATGAATCGCGTTACATATATAAGACGGAATCGGTTAAGGAGTACCTGATGTTGCTACGGCCTTTGCTCGCAGTCCTTTTCGCGGCGGCGGCGCTCCCCGCCCAGGAGCCCGCGCCCCAGGCCGCTACCCCTGCGCCCGCCGAGTTCACCGTCGATTCCGGCACCAAGGTCCCGCTCAGCCTGATCAACAGCATCAGCACCAAGCATTCCGTCGAAGGCGACCGCGTCTACCTGGAGACCGCGTTTCCCATTTTGGCCGGCGGGCGGATCGTGATCCCGGTGGGCAGCTACGTGGCTGGTACGGTTACCGAGATCAAGAAGCCGGGCCGGGTCAAGGGCCGCGGCGAGCTCTACATCCGCTTCGATTCCCTTACGCTGCCCAATGGCGTGACGCGCGAATTTCGCGCCCGCATGGGGGGCATGGACGCCGGCTCCACCGGTGAGCTGGACCGCGCCGAAGGCAAAGTCAAAAGCGAGGGCAACAAGGCCGGAGACGCCCGCACGGTAGGAGAAACGGCCGGCGCCGGAGCCTCGGTTGGGGGCATCGTGGGCAGCGTGGCCGGACATCCCGGTATGGGCGTCGGCATTGGCGCAGCAGCCGGGGCGGCGGCCGGCCTCATCGGCATCCTGGTCTCGCGCGGACCCGATGCCGTGGTGGCCAAAGGCAGCACCATCGAGATGGTGCTCGATCGCGCGATCAGCTTCAACGAAAGCGAGCTGAACTTCGGAAACTTCCAGCCGCATCCCGCCCCGGCCGCGGCCCCGGCGGCCGCACCCGCCAAAAGCAGTACACTGCCCCTTCCCCGTCGTCCGTTCTAACCCTGGCGAGGCTGTGCCTCAGACCGCTCCGCGCGGCCTCCGTTTCTCCGCGGCTTCGCGTCGAGGTTGAACTCCCCCATTTGCCGAGCTTCCGGATTGCAAGTACTCTGGTGGGGAGGAAAAATGCACAACCCGAATTGGAAAGGCGTGTTTCCCGCCGTCACCACCCAGTTTCACCAGGACCAGTCGCTCGATCTCGCGGCCACGGCGCGCCATATCGACCTCATGATCGACGCCGGAATCCACGGCGTGGTCATGCTGGGCACCGTCGGCGAGAACTGCTCGCTCGAATATGCCGAGAAGATGGACGTGCTGCGCGCCGCCCTGGACGCCGTGCGCGGGCGCGTCCCCGTGCTCACCGGGGTGGCCGAATACACCACCGCGCTCGCGTGCCGCTATGCCGCCGACGCCGCGCGCCTGGGCGTCGATGGACTCATGGTGCTGCCCGCCATGGTGTACAAATCCGATGCCCGCGAAACGCTCGCCCACTTCCGCACCGTAGCGCGCGCCACCGCGCTGCCCATCATGGTCTACAACAACCCCGTCTCCTACTATGTGGACATCACCCCGGAGATGTTTGCCGAGCTGGCCGATGAGCCCACGCTGGTGGCCATCAAGGAGTCCTCGGAAAACGTCCGGCGCATCACCGACCTGGTGAACACCGTCGGCCATCGCTACACGCTCTTGTGCGGCGTTGACGACCTGGTGCTGGAGAGCGTCACGCTCGGCGCCGAGGGCTGGGTATCGGGCCTCGTCAACGCCTTCCCGCATGAAAACCGCGCGCTGTGGGACCTGCTGGCGGCGGGCCGCCTCGCCGAAGCGCGCGCGCTTTACCGCTGGTACACGCCGCTGCTGCATCTCGATACCAAAATCAAGCTGGTGCAGTACATCAAGCTGGCCATGGCGGAGACCGGGCTGGGCTCGGAGACGGTGCGCGCGCCGCGGTTGCCGCTGGCCGGCGCCGAGCGCGACGAGATTCTCGCCATCATCCGCCAGGCCATGGCCACGCGGCCCGCGCTCGAAGCCTATGCCGTCCGGTGAAGCGCCGCGCCGCGTCACGGTGGTCGATTCGCATACCGGCGGCGAGCCCACGCGCGTGGTGATCGCCGGCGGCCCCGGCCTGGGCGCGGGAACCATGGCCGAGCGCCTGCAGCGCTTTCGCGCGGAGCACGACGCGTTCCGCTCGGCGGTGGTCAATGAGCCGCGCGGCTCCGACGTCATGGTGGGCGCGCTCGTGTGCGAACCCGTCAATCCCGCCGCGGCCGCCGGCGTCATCTTCTTCAACAACGTGGGCTACCTGGGAATGTGCGGCCACGGCGCCATCGGCCTGGTGGTCACGCTCGCGCACCTGGGACGCATACGGCCCGGCGTGCACACCATCGAGACCCCCGTGGGAGACGTCGCGGCCACGCTCGATGAGAGCGGCGCGGTCACCGTGGCCAACGTGCCCAGCTACCGCCACCGATCGGGCGCCACGGTCACGACCGAAACTTACGGCGCGTTCACCGGCGACGTCGCCTGGGGCGGCAACTGGTTCTTCCTGGTCGAGCGCCACGGGCTCGAGCTGAGCCTGCGCAACATCGAGCAGCTCACCGAGTGCACGTGGCAGATCCGCCAGGCGCTGCCGCGGCAGGGCATCACCGGCGCCGAAGGACAGGAGATCGATCACATCGAGCTGTACGGCCCGCCCACCGTGGCCGGCGCCCACAGCCGCAATTTCGTGTTGTGCCCCGGCAAAGCTTACGACCGCTCCCCCTGCGGCACCGGCACCAGCGCCAAGCTGGCGTGCCTGGCGGCCGACGGCAAGTTGCGGGAGGGCGAAGTCTGGCGGCAGGAGAGCATCGTGGGCAGCGTGTTCGAGGGCTGGTACCGCGCCGCGGGCGGCCGCGTGCTGCCCTCCATCAAAGGTACGGCTTTCGTCAACGCCGAAGCCACGCTGCTGCTCGATCCGCGCGACCCCTTCGCCATGGGGATAAGATGACCCGCCCGGTGGACGTGGCCATCCTCGGCGCCGGCATCGTGGGGGCGGCCTGCGCCGACGCGCTCACTGCCGAGGGCCTGAGCGTGGCGGTGATCGAGCCCGCGGTGGCCGGCGGCGGCGCCACTGCCGCCGGCATGGGCCACATCGTGGTGATGGACGATTCCGAAGCCGAGTTCGCCCTCACCCGCTACTCGCGCGATTTGTGGGACGGCCTGATGCCGCAGCTTCCCGCCGCCGCCGAGCCGGAGCGCTGCGGCACCCTGTGGGTGGCCGCGGACGCGGAGGAGATGGGCGCGGTGGCCGGCAAAGCCGCGTTCTACGGCGCGCGCGGCGTGGCCACAGATACGCTGGACGCGCGCGCGCTGGCCGAAGCCGAGCCCAACCTCCGTCCGGGACTGGCCGGCGCCCTCCTGGTTCCCGGCGACTGGGTCATCTACGCCCCTTTCGCGGCCAGGTGGATGCTGGATCGCGCCCTCGCGCGCGGGGCCGCTTTCTATGCCGCCGAGCCGCGCGCGCTGGAGCGCGGCCGCGTGCCCCTGCCGGGCGGCGCGTGGCTCGAAGCGCGCCACATCGTGTGCGCCACGGGCGCCTGGGCCACCTCGCTTTTTCCCTCGCTCGCCATCCGCCCGCGCAAAGGTCAACTGGCCATTACGGACCGCTATCCCGGCTTTGTGCGGCGGCAGATCGTGGAGCTGGGGTACTTGAAGAGCGCCCACGGCGCAGCCAGCGAATCGGTGGCGTTCAACGTGCAGCCGCGCAAGACCGGACAGGTGCTCATCGGCTCCTCGCGACAGTTCGGCGTCACCGAAGGCGGCGTGGATCGCGCCATGCTCGGCCGCATGTTGCGGCGCGCCATCGACTACATGCCCGCGCTCGCCCGCCTGAGCGTGATCCGCTGCTGGGCCGGGTTCCGCGCCGCCACGCCCGACAGCCTGCCGCTCATCGGCCCGGCATCCGGCGCGCCTGACGTTTACCTCGCCACCGGACACGAAGGTCTCGGCATCACCACATCGCTGGGCACGGCGCGGCTGGTGGCCGATATGATCCTGGGGCGCGAGCCCGCCATCGCCGCGGCGCCCTACCTGCCCGCGCGCCTGGAGCAGGAGCCGGCCCATGCCTGACGCGGTGGCGCTGACCATCGACGGCCGGCCGGCGAGCGTGCCCGCTGGCTCCAGCGTGGCCGCGGCCATGCTGGCGACGGGGCAGGCCGCCTTCCGCACCTCGGTCGGGGGCGCGCCGCGCGGGCCGCTCTGCGCCATGGGGATCTGCTTCGAGTGCCGCGTCACGATCGACGGCATTCCCCATCGCCTGGCCTGCCAGACGCTCTGCGAGCCGGGCATGGAAGTGCGGGTAGAGCAGGGGCTGGGGGCTGGGGGCTGGGGGCTGGGGAATGGGGCGGCCCTTCGGGCCGGGCGTGGGGATGAGCAGGGGCTGGGGGCTGGGGGCTGGGGGCCGGGGAAAGGGGCGGCCCTTCGGGCCGGGCGTGGGGATGAGCAGGGGCTCGCGGCTGGGGGCTGGGGGCCGGGGAAAGGGGCGGCCCTTCGGGCCGGGCGTTTGGAAGAGCCGGGAATGGCGGCTGCTGCGGAGACCCATCGGTTCGACGTGCTGGTGATCGGGGCGGGGCCCGCGGGCATGGCCGCGGCTGCCGCCGCCGCGGAAGCTGGTGCGAAAGCAGCCGTGGTGGACGACAATCCGTCGCCCGGCGGCCAGATCTGGCGCGGCGGCTCCGGCCTCGCGCCTTCCGCACTGGCCGCGCGCTGGTTCGAGCGCTTCCGCGCCGCCCCGGTCGCCCTGTTTTCCCGGACGCGCGTTTTCGATGCGCCGTCCCCTTCCGTCCTGGCGGCCGAGCGCGACGGCGCTCTGGTTGAACTGCATTACGGCAAGCTGGTGCTCGCCACCGGCGCGCGCGAGCTCTTCCTGCCGTTTCCCGGCTGGACGCTGCCCAACGTGATGGGGGCCGGGGGCCTGCAGGCTCTCGCCAAATCGGGATTGCCGCTGGCCGGTAAGACGGTGGTGGTGGCCGGCTCCGGGCCCCTCCTGCTGGCGGTCGCGGCTTACCTGCGCGAGCACGGCGCGCGCGTGCCGGTGATCGCCGAACAGGCGCCGCTCAGCCGCGTGGCCGCCTTTGCCCTCCGCCTGGCCGCGCACCTGGAGAAACTGGCGCAAGCGGCGCGCCTGCGCCTCAGTCTAGCGGGCACCCGCTACGCCACAAGCTGCTGGCCGGTGCGCGCGGAAGGCGATGGGCGCATCGAGGCCGTGGTGCTGGGCGGGGCCGGCGGCGAATCGCGCCAGCCGTGCGACTACCTGGCCTGCGGTTTCGGCCTGGTCCCCAATGTCGAGTTGGCGCTGCTCCTCGGCTGCGCGCTGGAGGAAGACCGCGTGCGCGTCGATGAATGGCAGCAGACTACGCTCGAAGACGTATACTGCGCCGGCGAACCCACGGGCATCGGCGGCGTGGACCTGGCGCTGGCGGAGGGTGAGATTGCTGGGCTGGCGGCCGCGGGAGCCCGCGATCGCGCGCGGCCCCTTTTCCGCGCCCGGCGCGCTGCCGCGCGATTCGCCGCGCGCCTGGACGCCGCCTTTGCCTTGCGCCCGGAGCTCGCCGCGCTGGCCGCACACGAAACCATCGTCTGCCGTTGCGAAGACGTGGCGCTGGAGCGCATCGTCTCCTGTGGAAATCGCCGCGCCGCCAAGCTCTACACGCGGTGCGGCATGGGGCCGTGCCAGGGGCGGGTGTGCGGTCCAGCCCTGGAATTCCTGCTCGGCTGGCCGCGGGATTCGATGCGCCCTCCGCTGGTTCCCGTGGCCGTCGAGCAATTGGCAGGAAGCGAGGCCCCGGACCGCGCGCCGGGCTGATGAATTCCTCCACGATTTTATTTACACTTTACAAATTACTCACAAGAACAGGGCGGCGAGGCCTCTTCCGGGCATCGCCAGATGGTGCTATCCAGCACATAAATCAGCTACTTCGGGGCCGCTCCGAGCGCCTCTGGTTCATTGGAAGTGCGGTTGCTCAATCACGGCTAGTCGTGCTTTACTGATCGAACCACATGGCTGAAAATCCGGAAATCCAGAGACAGTCGCACATCTTTGGTTCGCTCGAGTACCTGCGGGAAATTCTCGATTCGTGTCCCTACCTGGCGGTCGTGTTGAACGAGCAGCGCGAGATCGTATTCTTCAACCGGGCGCTGCTCTCGCTGGCCGACTCCCACGAGGACCGGGGGCTGTTCGGACTGCGGCTGGGAGACGCCATGCAGTGCAGGCATGCATCGGAGGGCGAAGGCTGCGGCTTCAACGAAGCCTGCCAGACCTGCGGCGCATTTCTGGCCGTGGGGGAGGGCTTGCAGAGCCGCCACGACACGCGGGAGTGCCGCTTCACGCGGAACATCGACGGCAAAACGGAAGCGCTCGACCTGCTGATCACGGTCTCTCCGGCGATCGTTCGCGATGAGCGGTTCGTGGTGTGCTCGATGCGCGACATCAGCCACGAAAAGCGGCGCGAGGCGCTGGAGCGGATCTTCTTCCACGACATCCTGAACACGGCCACGGGAGTGGAGCTTCTCGCCGGGCTGCTGAAGAACACGGTGCAAGGCGACGCCTCGGAATCGGCCCGGCAAATCGCCGCCTGCGCCAATCAGATGGTGGAGGAAATTCAGAGCCAGCAGCAATTGCTTTCGGCCGAGAAGGACGAACTGGCCGTGGACCCCATCGAGTTCACCACCGCGCCGTTCCTCGGTGAGCTGGTGGAACGGTTCCGCGCCCACGCGCTGGCCAGGAATCGCGCCATCCGCATCGCCGAAGACAGCCAGGACGTCGTCATCTACACCGACGATTCGATCCTGCGCCGGGTTTTGCAGAACATGCTCAAGAATGCCCTGGAGGCGTCGCAGAGGGGCGGGACCATCACCGCCGGCTGCCGCGACGCGGGCGAGGAAGTGGAGTTTTGGGTGCACAATCCGGAAGCGATGCCGGAGCCCGTCCGGCTGCAGGTCTTCCAGCGGTCGTTTTCCACCAAGGGCATCGGGCGCGGCCTGGGCACCTACAGCATGCGGCTGCTCAGCGAGCGCTACCTGAAGGGAACGGTCACGTTCGATTCGGGGGCCGAAAACGGAACCATTTTCCGGGCGCGGTACCGCAAACGAATCTCTAGCTGAACGAATCTAAGAGCACTGAAAATCCCCCAACCCCTGCGCCCGGCAGTCGTTCACCACCATCTCCCGCACCAGCTCCGCGAACCGCACGCTGTGCGTCCAGCCCAGCACCCTGCGGGCCTTGGAGGCGTCTCCTTGCAGAATGGTCACCTCCGACGGCCGGTACAGGTCTTCGTCGATGGCCACGTATTTCCGGTAGTCCAGCCCCGCATAGCGGAACGCCAGCTCCACGAATTCCCGCACGGAATGGGTCTCGCCGGTCGCTACCACGTAATCGTCCGGCGCCGGCTGTTGCAGCATCGACCACATGGCCTCGACGTATTCCCGCGCGTGGCCCCAGTCGCGTTTCGCGTCCAGGTTTCCCAGCCGCAGCTCGCCGGCTGTGCCGGCCACGATGCGCGCCACCCCGGCGGTGATCTTGCGGGTCACAAATTCGAAGCCCCGGCGCGGCGATTCGTGATTGAACAGAATGCCGCCGCTGGCGTGGAGGTGGTAGGCTTCGCGATAATTGCGCGTCAGGTCGAAACCGGCCACTTTGCTGATGCCGTAGGTCGAACGGGGATGGAAACGCGTGCTTTCGGTCTGCGGCACCTCGTCCGCCTTGCCGAACATCTCGCTCGAACCGGCAAAATAAAACCGGCAGTCCGGCGCCAGGTTCTTGAGCACGGCCAACAGATAGTGCGTGCCGTTGATGTTGGTTTGCAGCGTGGAGAACTCGTCGTCGAACGAGTAACTGACAAAACTCTGCGCCGCCAGGTGATAACACTCGTCCGGCCTTACTTTCTCCACCACCTGGTGCAGGCTGGCATAGCTCTCCAAAGAGGCCGCATGCAGTTTCAGTCTCGACCGTACCGCTTCCAGCCGGCTGAGCCGGTTCGCCGGATCCTCCAGGGCCACGCGGCGCACGATGCCATGAACCTCGTACCCCTTGGACAACAACAATTCCGACAGATAGGACCCGTCCTGCCCCGTGATTCCGGTGATCAAGGCGCGCTTTTCAGCCATCGAGAAACCGATAGTAGCACTTTACCGGGGCGGCCGGCCGCCCGCCGCACCAACCCCGCCAGCGCCCTTCCCGCCGCTCTCCCGCAGGCGCCGCCAGGCGGCCGCCCCGATGTGCGAAAACCACTCACTCCAGTAGCGTAGAAGGTGTCTGCGGTTATAGTAACTGCCTGCCGCGAGGCTGGCCAGATAAACTAATGCGGAATGGCGCAGCGGCTCGAAATACTGGTCTCTGCCATCGCGCAGAAAGCTCAAGTAACCATAGACCCAGTTCACCGGCACATACCGGTAATAGCGGCGAAGTACCCCTATGTTCTCTTGAAACATGAGCCGCTTCTGCCCGAGTGACTTATTGGCCCGGTGCATGCGCGAGGCTGCCAGAGTCTCCCGCACCGCCACAAACCGGTGCTGGAGTGACAACCGTATCCACAAGTCGTAATCGAATGCCAGTTGCAGGTCCGCATGCAGCATGCCCACCGCCGCGAAGGCCTCGCGCCGCAGAAACGATGCCGGCTGGCAGATCCCGCATTCCCGCTCGAACATCGACCGATGGTACGGCGTCACCGTGGGATAGCGGCCCAACACTTCTCCCCGCTCGTCGATCCACAGTCCTTCGCCATAAGCCACCGCGGCCTCCGGTGCACTGAGCAGCCCGTGCACCGCGGCGCTGATCGCCCCTGGAAAGTAAGTATCGTCGGCATTCAACCAGGCGAAAATCGAGCCGGCCGAGCGCAGAAAGCCGCGGTTGATGGCATCCGCCGCTCCCCCGTCCCGCGCCGAGAGATATTGCAGCCGGCCGCCGTACCCCTCCAGGATGCCGGGGGTCTCATCGGTCGAGCCGCCGTCCATCACGATGTATTCGATGCGCGGATAATCCTGGGCCAGCACGCTCTCGATGGTCCGGGCAAGGAATCGTCCCGCATTGAAACAAGGCGTCACAATACTGACGAGCGGCGCTGGGTCCATCCTTACTGCACTCTAACAGAAGAACGAACGGGTTCCGGCCCGGTCACCGTTTTTCCGCCGGCGCCATCTGCGTGAACACCTCCCGGTGAAAGGGCGGCAGCCAGGTCTGGTACCGGGCCGTTGGAAACGGTGCGTCGCCGAGGGCGGGCAGCCGCGAATACACCACCAGGTAGCGCGGCTCGACGCCGGGGGTCTCTTCCCAGAACCAGTACGGCGGCGATACCGGATAGCGGCGCCCCTCCTGCGGCCGGTAGGCGCCGGGCGGGTTGCGAATGCCCTCGTCGTTGACATGGCCGGACTGTTCGAGCTCGGTCCAGGCGTCGTATTCCAGGCCCGCTGTGACTTGCGTTCGCGGAACCCCCGCGGCCGTCACCGCGGACGCCGCCGCCAGCCGGGCGCGCGCCGCCGCCATGTAGTCGTGCGTTGTGGCTACCCCGTAAAACCCGAAAAGCCCCAGCACCATCCAGCTCCACACCGGCGGTGTCCGCCGCATTCGTTGCTGGTAATGCCACAGCAGGGGGATGGCCGCCATCGGCAGGAGCGGAATGACATACCGGTCGAGCAGAATCCAGTCGTTCACGGCGCGGTAGAGAATGGCCAAGGTGTATATCAGGGCTGCCGGAGCATACAGCAACGCAAACAGGCGCGGCGATGGCAGCGTCTTTCCGCCGCCGCCCACGCGCTGGAACAGAGCCACCGCCGTGACGCCGGCACCGCCCAGCATCGCCACTCCCAGCAGGGCGCGCACCGCCGCCGGCAGAATCTCGGGCTTGCTTCCCAGGAGCTCCGTTTCCGGACTCAGCATCCCATGGGCGGTGACGATGTTGCCCAGCAGCAGGCCGTCGCCGAAGAACCACAAGGCGCCCAACATCGCGCCCGAAATCCCCAGTCCCAACCCCAACGCAAGCGGTCTGCGGAGCGAGTCCCGCCAACCGGAAAAGTACAGCGACAGCACCGGCAACAGGAACAGGAGGCAGGCCACGCCCAATTGCAGCGCCGATTCCACTTCCTCCTGCGCCACCTCGAGCGAAGGAACGAAGGCGCCCGTGTCGGCCCCCGGCACCGTGTATGGCTGCGCCTGAAACCAGAGGAAGCACAGCGCACTCGCAAGGGCCGAAGCGCCCCATAGCACCGCTGCCGCGCCCGCTACACCCTCGCGGCCGTGCTTCTTCCGGATCCACGCAGCCATCGGAAGCACCAGCAACGGCACCACCCAGACCACCTGGCGTACCGTGCCGCCGGCCACGCCCGCCGCCGCCGCCGCGGCCATCCATCCGCACGCCGCCGTCCGGCCGCCGGCATTCGCCGCCTTCACGCCGCACGCAACGCAGGCCAGCCAGAAAAAGAATCCCGGAACGTCGGTCATGAAGGAAGCCGACATCGGAATGAACACCGGCGACAGGGTGATGGACAGCGTGCCGAACAGGGCGAACGGCGGGCTCAATCCCGCGTGCCGGGCCAGGCGATAGAGCAGCATTGCGCAGCCCACGGCAAACGGCAGCGTCGACAAGCGCACCAGCGTGAAGGAGAAGCCGAAGAGTCGGATGAACATGCTCGCCCAGACGGCCTGCACGCCCACCATTGTGTTGGCCCAGCCGGTGTAAACGAAATGCCCGCGGGCGGCGAACTCCCGGGCGATGTAGGCATACGACCAATCGTCGTTGATGCCCATTTCCAGCACGGGAATGGTGGCCAGCGCGCTGGCCGCTGTCAGAAGCGCGCCGATACTCGCATAATGCCGGCCGGTCCCCATTCCCCAACAGCGTCTCACACTGGAGGACCGCGGATCGGGGGCCGGGGGCCGGGGGTCGGGGACCGGGCGGGGCACCCGCTGCCGTTGCGGGTCGGGGCCGGCGGGCACGACCGCCTTTTGGGCCAAAAGGTCCCAAAACGTTTTGGGGAGCCGTTTAGAATCTGTGAGCTACAGTATGGGGTTGGGACACGTTGTCCCAAGACCCGGTCCGCGGGCCCCGCGGCGGGATCGGGGCTGGCGCTTGCCGCGCCGCGAAGCGCCGCCGGTCTGGGGCGCTGCGGCTATGGGTTGCGGTCCGCTGACGGGCGATCGCCGCTCACCGCTCACACGGTGGCCGCGGTCTACTGCGGGGCGCCGCCGCTGTTGGGCTCGAAATAGGTCTGAGCCAGCTCGGGCTTCTCGCGGATCGCCTTGCGCCAGTACGAGCGCGCCTCTTCTTCCTGCCCCATCGCCATGAAGGCGTGGCCCAGGTTCAACAGCGCTTCGGCGAATTGCGGGTCTTCGTGGAGCGCCTGCTGGTAGAACTGCACGGCATCCTCGGTTTGCCCCTGTTTCTGGCAGATCAGACCGGCGTTGTAGAACAACTCGGGTCCGTGCTCGCCCAGTTCGATCAGGCGGCGGTGCAGTTCGTAGGCTTCGCCGTAATCCTGCTGCTCGAGCGCCAGCGCGGCCAGGCCGCGCACCGCGTCGGCGGAATCGGGCCGCAGCATCAGCGCTTCCTGGAAATAGCGCCGCGCCGCCTCGGGATTGCCCGAGCGCGCATACGCGATGGCCGCGTTGAGGCAGGCTTCGGTCCACTCCGGGCGTTTCGCCAGGCAGGCTTCAAAGGCGGCCGCACTGGCGGCGTAATCGCTGCGCACCAGCTTCAGGTACCCCAGCCGGAAAGCGGCGTCGCACCACTCCGCCGCCTCCTGCGGAATCCGTTCGTACAGTCTCTCGGACCAGGCCCGCTCGCCCTGCTGCTCCAGCACCAGCGCCAGGTTCCACAGCACCCCCGGCTGGTTGGGATCGATCGCCAGCGCTTTCTCATAACAGGCGCGCGCCGCCGGGAGGTCGCTCAGCTCCTGGTGGGCCACGCCCAGGTTCAGGTGCGCTTGCGCGCAGTCCGGCTGCAGCAGGGTCGCCTGCCGGTAGGCCTGCGCCGCCTTCTCATAATGGCCGATCTTGTGGTGGGCCACGCCCAGGTTGAACCAGTTCTCAAAGCGGTCGGGCACCGTCTCGGTAAGATAGCGGCAGGAGCGTACCGCCGCGGCGTAATCGCCATCGGCGAATGCCAGCGTGGCCAGCGCCTCGGCCGCCACCGTGGACGACGGCTGCACCTCGGCCAGCATTTCCGCGTAGCGGCGCACCGATTCGCGGTCCTTCTTATCGAGGAACAGCGCCACCAGGTTGGAGAGCGCTTCCTCGCAGCGCGGGTTCTTCGCCAGAACTTTGCGGTACTGCTCCACCGATTCGGCGTGCCGGCCCGCCTGCTGGAACGCCACCGCCTTGCCGAACAGCGCCTGCTCGTGATCGGGAAAGAGGCTCAGATACTTCTCGATCGGCTCCATCGCCTGCTCCGGCTCTCCGCAATGGATCAGCCCGATCCCCAGGCCCAGCAGCGCGTCGCTGCGCGTTCCATCGGCCTCGAAGGCCCGGCCAAAGGATTCCGTGGCCGCCTTCCATTCCTTGAGATTTCCCTGGCAAACCCCCAGGTTGAAGTGCGCCGTGCGGTGCTGCGGCTCCAGTTCCACCAGTTGCGCGTAGGTCGCGGCTGCCGCGGCATAGTCGTGCATCTCGTATTGGATATGGCCCAGCGCGGAGTACAGGGCGGCATCGCGCTCGCCCCCTTCGATGGCCCTGCTCAACAGCTTGGCGGCGCTCTCCAGCTTGCCCTCCAGGTGCAGCGACACCGCCTTGGAAAGCGTGCGGTTGGAGCGCTTTTGCGGTTTGCCATCGTCGATCGGAGTCACGCCGGGCGGCATCGCCTGGCCTGCTCCGGGCTGTGTAGCCGTCAGGATTCCCATGGATACAATCTCCGGTTCTTGGAAGCTCTGGCCGGCTGCGGGCCGGCATAGGGGCGCGGGTAATCCGCCGCGAGAAGTACGCTGTCCGAATGCGGGGCCGGCGCGCGTGGCGCGCTATCCGGCGGGCCGCCGGAAACGTCCGGCTGCCACCATTCGGCGGTCTCGGTCTTTCCTCCGGCGCCGGAAAAAAGAGCGCAGACTCTGCCCAGCCAGTCCTGGTTCCGCGACACTTTCATCCAGTACAGCCGCGCGCGCGCGCCGGCCTCGCTGAAGAAGCCCACGCCGCCGGCCTTCAGCGTGTCGTCGATCGAACCTTCCACTTCCTGGCCCTCGATCGAGGTGGTGACGCGGTTTCCCTTCACGCTCACCGCGATGCGGTACGGCGTGTTGTTGTGCATCATGGCGGTGAGCGGCACCTCGACGGCCCGCCCTCGATGGCCGTCCACCACGGGGTACTGCACCAGGGCGACCACCGGCCGCAGACCGGGCGCCACCACCGCCATCTTCATGGCCAGGTAGTTCTGCCCGTCGCGCGCGCGCACCACCCAGCCTACGCTCTTGCTCTCGATCTGGCCGAAGAACTCCATGCGGTAATCGGCAAACTCCAGGCTGGGCTGGTAGAGGGCCAGCGCGCCCGGGCGGACGTACCCTTCGGGATTCCGCGACCAGCCGGGGGCCATGGCTCCGGGGGCGCTGCCCCACGCTTTCATTCCCGCCTGGAAAGCATCGTTCCATTCGCCGGCGGCCCGCGTGGCAATCGCGCGGCGCAGGCGCGCCATCGTTCCCTGGGGGGCGCCGGCGGATGCCAAACGCGCCGCCGCGGCATTCCGCGAGCGGGCCGCGAAGGCGGTATGCTTGGATGCGCCCGATATGGCATCGATGGTGGACGCCGTCCGATCCCCGTCCAGGAGCTGCCTGCCAAGCTGCACGCTGCCGGCGCCGAACCACATCGCGACCCCCACCAGCAGGCTCGCCGCAATGGCCTTGACGGCGGCGGGCATCGCGCTGCTCCGCCGGCGCCAATCGGCGAACTCCGGCATGGTGAAGATCTCGGCGAAGGTCGGCTTCTTGGGAGGCTCGATGAACGGTGCCGGTTCGCCCCTCTGTTCGACGAGGAGCCGAAGGGCAAAACGCGGCAGCGCGAGCTCCACCGGCTGCGTGCGCCACTCCCGGCGCCACGTGGGACGCGCGGTCCCGCGCTGGCAGTAGAATTCCATGGGGATGACGTCCGGCCGGGGCACGGCGGCCACGGGCGGCTCCCCGTGGGCCTCCGGCGGCTTCACCAGGATCGTGGGAATCGCTTCCAGGACTGCCGGGCGGGCATCGGGCTCGCGGTGCTCGGGCGCCGATGCGGGGGGGCCGGCATGCTCGAAGCCGGCGGATCCGCGTTCCGGTCTCCCCGGGAAAGCCAACTCCGGCAGTTCCACGGCGGGCGGTGTGTCCGCCGGAACAGGCGTGAAGGGCGGCATCGCCGGCGAGGAGTCCGCGGGAAATCCACGTACGGCGATCGCTTCCGACGGTGGAATGGTGCGCCGGTCTGCTGGCGCTTCCATCTCCGGCTGGTCGTTCTCCAAGCCGGGGAAACGGACTGCCACGGCCGCGGGAAACGCAGCGCGCGTCACTGGCGTGCCGGCTTGCCGCGCGGGCTCGGCAGCGGGCGCGGGCCGCCAATCGCCATTCACGCCCGCCAGAGGATCGTCGATTGCCAACCGGAGGAAATCCAGCCGCTGGGTTTCGTCCATCGGGTACATGTCAGCGGCGGCCCATGGCCCGGCATTGCCGGCTGCCGGCGCGGGTGCCGGAGCGCGCAGCCATTCCGCTGCCACCGGTTGCGGCCGGTCGTGGCCGCGCTCCGCCGGGTATGACAGGCACAGGGCGGGCGCGGGGTAGGGCGTTCGCGGTTGTCCCATCGCGGCCCGCAGCGGCCATTTCGCCACCTGCGCCTGCCGGGCGGGACGCAGCCCCGCGAGAGCCATCGCCGGGGCGTGGGTATCGGCCGCCGAGACCGGCGCAGGCAGGCGTAGCGCGGGCGCGCTGTGCGGTACGGGGCGCGGCTCCGTGGCGGCCGGCATGGGCGGTCGGGCGATGCGCGCGGGCCATGCCGCTATCGGCTCGGCGCAGAGAATCGCCGGCTTCGCCGCCGCCCTCTCGCGGGCAGACCCCGGTTCCGCCACGGGCTGCAGAGACGCCAGCGAGGGCACAAGCAGTGCGGGCAGCGCACGGGGCAAGGCGCACGGTTCCCCCACGCGCGGCAGTGGCGGGTCCGCGATTCGCGCTTCCCGGCCGCGTACCGGCCCGGGGCCCTCGATGGCCGCTCGATCGCAGGAGTCTACCGCCTGGGGCAGGGCGATATCCGGCAAGGGCTGGCGCGCTTCCATCGTGCGCGGCCGGCCCGGCGAGGCGGCGGCAAAATCCGGCCAGGCGAGCGATGGGAGATTCTCGCCGAGGACACCGGGGATGGCAACATCACGATAGTGAATAATCAGACCTGTATATCTGAATTCCCGGTTCAGCACGCCCTGGTGCCGGTCGCCTTGCTGGATCGGCAGATCGATAAAGAAACCGGCCATCCGCGCCGGCGCCGTAACCGGCGCGGCCATCTGGTTCAGAGCTTTCGCCAGGCGCTCGCTGTAGGATTTCCGATGGGCGGAACTGCAGAATTCGTTGTCCTGAAGGAGACGTAAGGTGCCGATATCCCTGCCGCAATATAAACAGCCCACACACGTCCTTGTTAGGCTTTCAGTTAACCGCGACACGATTATAGCCTGAAAAGGCGAGTTTACTTCGGTCGAATCGTCATTGATTTTGTTAGTACGAAAAGGCTTTCCAAAGTTAACGGCGGCACGCTAACCGCGCCCACCCGGGCTCGCTAGCGGAGGGTTTTGTGCGAGACTGAATCCGTCGGAGAAGCCCTTGACCAAGGCCGGTCTTGCGTTCATCGTCTACACCGTTGGCGGCTTGGCCGCGCGGCAGCCCCTTACCCCGGAAGATCTTTGGAACTGGCGCTCGGCGAGCGACCCGCGCATCAGCCCTGGCGGTCAGTGGGTGGTTTATGCCGAAGGCTGGAACGACCGGCCGGGCGATGCCGCCTGCGCCAACCTGTGGCTGGTCCCGGCCGGCGGCGGGAGCAGGCGGCGGATCACCGAAGGCGCCTGGCGCGACCGCTCGCCGCGCTGGTCGCCCGATGGCCGGCGCCTGGCGTGGATCTCCGAGCGCGGCGCCACCACCGCAATTCGCGTGGCGCGCATCGATCCTTACCAGGAGACGCCGCTGCCCGGCCGCACTCCGCTGGCGCTGGCCTGGTCGCCGGACGGAAGTGCGATCGCCTTCACGGCGCGCACCGCGGCCGCCACGGCGCCGGCTCCCTGGGCCCCTCCCGCCATTCTGCCCTGGCTCTGGCCCCGCGCCGCGGAACGGACCGGAATTTTCGTGGTCTCCGCCGCGGGCTCGGGCGCAGCGCGGCAAGTCTCGGCGGAGGACTTCGATGCGCGGGGCGAGCCCGCCTGGATGCCGGACGGGCAGTCGATCCTTACCGCCGCCACAGACGGCGCCATCTATGCCGTGCCGGTGGCCGGAGGCGCGCCCAGAAAACTGACCGGCGCTGAAGCGCGGAGCGAAAATCCGATTCCTTCGCCCGATGGCGGCAAGATCGCCTGGCTGGCCACCGCCGGCCGCCCGCAGAGTTACTCGGTTCGCAAGCTGTATGTCATGAACGCGGATGGCACCCGCGCGCGTGCGCTCAGCGGGTCGCTCGACCGCGACGCGGATCGTCCGCAGTGGAGCTCCGACTCGCGCACCGTCTATTTTGTGGCCGACGACCGCGGCGCCACCCACGTCTATGCCGCGCGCCGCGACGGTACCGTGCGCCAGGCGACCAACGCGGCGGAGCGGCTCCGCGGTTTTTCGCTCGCCGCCAACGGACGCGCCGCCGCGGTGCGCTCTACCGCCGCCGCGCCCGCCGAGGTCGTCAGCTTCACGGTGGATGTTCCCTCCCAGCCCGTGCGCCTCGCGGCGCTGAATGAAGCTCTGCTGGCGGAGCGCGACACCGGCGCGGTGGAAGAGATCCATTACGGTTCCGAGGGCCGCTCCATTCAGGCCTGGCTGGTGAAGCCGCCGCGCTTCGACACGGCGAAAAAATACCCCCTGCTGCTCGATATCCAGGACGGCCCGCGGAAAATGTACGGCGCCGGGTTCCAGGCGCGCGCGCAGATCTACGCCGCGCGCGGTTTCGTGGTGCTGTGCGCCAACCCGCGCGGCACCCCGGGGTATGGCGAAGAGTTCGGGAACCTGCTGCGCTCGCGCTACCCCGGCGACGATTTCGACGACCTGATGCGCGGCGTGGATTTCGCCCTGGCGCAAGGCTACATCGATCCGCGGCGCCTGCTGGTGACGGGCGGCCTCCTGGCGGCATGGACCATCGGACACACCGATCGCTTCCGCCGCGCGGTGGCGCGCCACGCCATCACCGACTGGATCGCCGATGTGGCGCTGGCCCCCGGCGGCCGCGAGCGCGCCGAGTCCTGGATGGGCGCCATGCCATGGGAAGACCCCGGCCAGTACGTCACGCACTCGCCCATCTTCTTTGCGCAGAATTTCCGGACGCCCACGCTGGTACTGGCCGGCGACCCGGACCCGGAAAGCGAGGAGCTGTACTTCGCACTGCGGGAGAGGAAGGTGGAGACGGCGCTCGTGCGTCTGCCCGGCGCGGGCAAGCCCAGCCGCCGCATCCTGGAGCTGGAAACGATTCTGGGCTGGCTGGGCAAGTAGGACAGGGGCCGGGGGCCAGGGGCCAGGGGCCGGGGGAAGGCGACTCGCTGCCCTCGTAGCATTTTGTAATGGGGCCGGGGGCTGGCGCGTTCTGCGCGGACTACAATGAGGAAACCATGGAGGGCCGTAAGCAGGCACGGGTCGGGCTGGCCTTTGGGGGCCTGCTCCTGACGGCCCTGGCGGCGCTGGCGCAGAGGTTTCCCGCCGGCGGCGAGGAGGGCCCGCGGCCGGTGTTTCCGGAGCGCGCCGAGTTCCACTTCATCCGCCTGGAGTACACCGACCTGCCGCAGTATCACCGCCGTTTCTCCTACGCCTCGCGGCGGGGAACCGGCGAGGGGTGGTGGATCGTGGACTGGCCCGATGCCGAGGATCACTTCAGCCTGGGCGTCGCGCGCCTGACCCGAATCGATACCGGGGATCCGCGGCACCTCCGGCTCACCGACGACCGCCTCTTCGACTATCCCTGGATCTATGCCACCCAGACCGGATGGTGGGGCCTGAGCGACGTGGAGACCGCGCGGCTGCGCGAGTACCTGCTGCGCGGCGGGTACCTGGTGACCGACGACTTCTGGGGCCCCGAGCAGTGGGAGGTGTTCCGCCAGACCATGGAGCGCGTGCTGCCCGGCCGGCCCATCACGGATATCGCGGCATCCGACCCGGTGATGCACCTGCTCTACGACATCGAGGAAAAGGACCGCACGTTCATCCCGGGGACCCGCCATCTGCGCCGGGGTCCGGGCGGCGCGGTGACCGTGCAGCAACCGCCGGGCACGGCGCCCGCCTGGCGCGCCATGTACGACGGCCGGAACCGCATGGTGGTGGCCGTCAACTTCAACACCGATGTGGGCGACGCCTGGGAGTATGCCGATTCGCCGCTCTACCCGGAGCCGATGACCGCGCTGGCCTACCGCTATGGGATCAATTACCTGGTCTACGCGATGACCCACTGACTGGGGGAATCGGGGCTCAGGGGACTTGGGACATTTTGTCCCGCGCAGCTTTGTAACCCCCAGATTCCAGAGCGTTCCTGCAAAGTGTTTGGGACAAGCTGGCCCAACACGGCTTTGGAAATCTTAATCCACGGACGCCTGGCGCCGCGAAAGTACCGCCCGCAGCTTCCGCGATAGCACCTCGCGGCTGAACGGCTTGGGCAGGAAGTCGACGCCGGAATCGAGCACGCCGTGATGCACCACGGTGTCTTCGGTATATCCGGAAAGATAGAGCACCCTCATGGCCGGGCGGCTGGCGAGCAGGACGTCGGCCAGTTGCCGGCCACTCATGTTGGGCATCACCACGTCGGTCAACAGGAGGGAAATGGCGCCGGGGTGGGCATGGCAGATTTCGATGGCCTCGGCGCCGCTGGCCGCGGTCAGGATGGTGTAACCCATCTGCGTGAGCATCTTGACGGTCAGGTCGCGGACGGCTTTCTCGTCCTCCACCACCAGGATGGTCTCGGTGGCGCTGGTTTTCGTGTGCCCGCCATCGCCCTGCTGGTTCTCCGAAAGCGGATCGGCCACCCGCGGGAAATAGAGCTTGAAGGTGGTTCCGCGGCCCGGCTCGCTGTAGACCCAGATATCGCCGCCGGTCTGTTTGACCATGCCGTAGACCGTGGCCAGGCCCAGGCCGGTGCCCTTTCCTTTTTCCTTGGTGGTGAAGAAGGGTTCGAAAATGCGGCGCCGCGTTTCGGCGTCCATGCCGTGGCCGTTGTCGCTGACGGCGATCATCACGAAATCGCCCGGCGTGACGCCCATGTGCGTTCTGGCGTAGTTCTCATCGAGGTGCATATTGCCGGTTTCGAGGGTGAGACGGCCGCCCAGCGGCATGGCGTCGCGCGCGTTTACCGCCAGATTCACAATGGCCTGCTCGACGTGGTTCGGGTCGGCCTTGATGTTCCCCACGTGAGCGTCCAGGCCGAGCGCCAGCTCGATATCCTCGCCAATCAGGCGGCGCAGCATCTTCTCGGTCTGGGCGATTACCGTGTTCACGTTGATCACCCGCGGCTGCATGATCTGGCGGCGGCTGAAGGACAGCAACTGGTTGGTGAGCGCACCCGCGCGGTCGGCCGCCTTGAGGACCTCCTCGGCATAGCCGCGCAGCGGGTCGAGCGGCGAGAGCTCATCGAGAATCATGCGGTTATAACCGGCGATGACGGTCAACATGTTGTTGAAGTCGTGCGCCACGCCGCCCGCCAGTCGGCCCACCGCCTCCATCTTTTGCGCGTGCATCAACTGCTCTTCCAGTTGCTTGCGCTGGCTGATGTCGCTCACGAAGGCGATGGCGAACAGGCCCTCGTCCAACTCCACGTAGCTGAGGCTTACTTCGACGGGGAACTCGACGCCGTCCTTGCGGCGCCCGGACAGATCCATGCCGATGCCCATGTGGCGCACACGCGGGCGGGCGAAGTAGTCGTCGCGGTCCCGGGTGTGCACGCCGCGCTTGGACTCGGGAAGCAGGAGCTCGATCCGCGATCCCATGAGCTCGCCCCGGTCATACCCGAACATCTCTTCGGTGCGTTGGTTCGCGAGAACGATCTTTCCCGTGCGGTCGGCGCCGATAATGGCCTGGGATGCGGACTCGAGCAGGGCGACAACCAGCTTCTCGCTCTGATTGAATACGGTCACCATGTCCCTCTGCATGGCGGAGCCGGCGGACACGCCCCCCCGCTTATCTTTGGCATCCATGGCTCTAGCGCCCCCCTCGTAGGCCTATTTTCCGATATTCGGAGCGCGGATTGCAAGGACAATCGGGCCGCCGGGTGTGTGCCGTACCGGTTAGAAAGTACCGGTCCGCCAGTGCGGAGGCTGCGGGCCTGCCTCTATCCGCAGTCTGCGGGCGTCAATCGCAGCGCAGAACCACCATGGGATCGACCCGCGCCGCCCGGCGGGAGGGCACAATGGCCGCGGCCAGGGAGGCCGCGCACAGCACCGCGATCACCACTCCGTAGGTGAGCGGATCGCCCGGCTTCAGCCCGTAGAGCGACGCCGCGATCCACCGCGAAGCGGCGAGGGAAGCCGGCAGCCCGAGCGCCACCCCCACCGCCACCATGAGCAACGTCTCGCGAATCACTGCCCCGATCACCTGCGTGTGACCGGCCCCCAGCGCCATGCGGATGCCGATTTCCCGCGAGCGCTGCGCCACCGAGTACGCCAGCACGCCATACAGGCCCACCGCCGCCAGCAGCATGGCCAGCGCGCCGAACAGCGAGGAGATGGTGGCCAGCATCCGCTCCACCGAAAAGGTTCCGGCGATCTGCGCTTCGAGCGTGCGCGTGTCGTAGAGCGGCACGGTGCGGTCGATCTGGCGCGCCAGGGCGCGCAAGGCGCCGAATACGCGCGGCACATCGCCCGCCACCCGCAGATCGAGCGTGGCCGAGCTATACTCGCCCTGGAGCAGCGGCATATAGAGGACCGCCTCGCGGTTCTCGCGCAGATCGCGGTAGACCGAATCGCGCACCACACCCACCACTTCCACGCTGGCGCCCGCGGCCGCGGCGGACTGGAACCGCTGTCCCAGCGGGCTGCGCCCCGGCCAGAATTTCCGCGCCATGGCTTCGTTCACCACGGCCACTATGGGCGCGCCCTGGCGGTCCAGGCGCGTGAACTCGCGGCCCTCCTTCAACTGCGTGCCGATGCTGGCGAAGTAGCCCGGCCCCACGGCATCGAAGTACGCCATGGCCCGTTCGCCCGGCGCCGTGCGATAGCCGGGCACCTCCACCGAGTACAGCCACAGGTTGCCCGAGAGCGGGCTGATCAGCGCGGCGCTGGCGGCCTGCACGCCCGGTATGGTCCCGGCGCGCTCCATCAGTTGTTCGAATAGCGCGCGGCTTTGCCCCGCGGTATAGCGGTTCGCCCCCGGATTCATCGAGGCCAGCACGACATTCTCGGGGCGGAAACCCGGCTGGATGGACCGCAGGTTGTGGAGCGTGCGCAGCAGCAGCCCGGCGCCGGTCAGCAGGGTCACCGAGAGCGCCACTTGCGCCACCACCAGCATGCCGCCCAGGGCGCGCCGTCCCCGGCCCGCGCCGCCGCCCTCGTTCTTGAGAGCCGCGGCCACCCCGGTGCGCACCGACGCCAGCGCCGGCGCCAGCCCGAACAGGAATGCCGTCAGGCAGGTGACCCCCAGCAGGAACGCGGCCACCGTCCAATCCGGCTGCACGTCCAGATCCTGCGGCGCGCCCGAGGAGGCCAGGCGCAGCAGCAGCTCGGGCATCCACAGAGCCAGCGTGAGGCCGCACAGCGCGCCGCCCGAAGCCAGCAGCAGGCTCTCCGCCAGCAGTTGCCGCACCAACGCCCAAGCGCCGCCGCCCAGGGCGATGCGGATGGCGATCTCCTTGCGCCGCCCCGCCGCGCGCGCCAGCAGCAGGTTGGCCACGTTGGCGCACACAATCAGCAGCAGCAGCGCCACCAGGAACAGAAGGATGGTGAGCGGACGCTGGTAGCCGAAGCGCACATCGTCGAACCCCTGCCGCCCGTCCACCGCCAGCAGGCGCGCCCGCCCGCCCGGCTGGCCGTGGCGCGAAGACATTTCGAAGGTGGTGGTGCGATGCGCCGTGGGAAGCTGCGCGAAGCGGGCATCGAGCGCCGCCTCCGCCCGCTCGCGCGTCACGCCGGGCGCGCGCCGCCCGATGCACTGCAGCCAATCCGTCCACGAAAGGAAGGGCGGCTGCACCTTGGGATCGGCCGCGCGTATGGACACCTGGGCCGCCATCATGAGCGGAATGTAAACTTGTGCCTCCGTGCCCTGCTGGACGCCGCCGAAACTGGCCGCGGTGACGCCCAGTATGGAATACGGCCGCCCGTTGATCTGGATCTGCCTGCCGAGCACCCCCGGCGACGAGCCGAAGCGCCGCTGCCACAGCCCGTGGCCGATCACGCACACGGGGTGCCCGCCGGGATGGAGATCGTCGTCCGGCACCAGCAGCCGCCCGATCTGCGGACGCACCCCCAGCAGGGGAAAGTAATTCCCCGTCACCAACTGGCCGGCGACGCGCTCGGTGGCTTCGTCGCTCGACAGGTTGAACTCCATGGGCGCAAGCGCGGCCAGGCCGGCCAGGGCGCCGGGCGCGTCGCGCAGCGCGGTATATTCGCCGTACTCGAAGCTGTCGAAGATGTTGCCCTTCTTGGACACATAGCGGAGCACCACCAGCTCTTCGGGTTTGTTCACCGCAAGCGAGCGCAGCATCACGGCGTTGGCCACCGAGAAGATGGCGGTGGTGGCTCCGATCCCGAGCCCGAGGGTAACCACCGCGAGCACGGCCACAGCGGGCGAGCGCCGCAAGCCGCGAAAGGCATAGCGCAGGTCGTTCATTGGCAGTACTGACGGTAGCGCGTGGAAAGCGTTTGGTCAACCGATTCCCTAATTCGATTCCCTAATTCGGTGACAGGCTACGAAACTCCCAAACTCGAGGTCGCGATCCAGGCGCCTCGCAAGGTGCTCGTGGCGAGAGAACAATGTGGTATCAGCGCTCTTGCCGGAGAGCGATCACCGCCTCGGAAAGGGACCCGGAGATTGTGGAGGGCGCTCGTCTGACTTCATCCAGGCTGATGTTGTCACGGGCCGCTGCCGCCCATTCCTCGGGCGTGAAGTAGCCGGCTAGGTCCAGGAGCGTCCTACCAGCCCCGTTCATCGATCCTCTCGCAGCCCTCCTCGATGGCTTTCTGCATCGCGTCTGCGTCTTCGTGGGAGAGACTTCCGAAGATCCCGGCGAGGATGGTCTCCCGTTCTTCCAGGCTGATGGGCTTGAGCCGTTGGATGAAATCGGCGGCCATTTCCAGCTTGTCCGGCGGCAACGATTTCAGATCCTCGACGATGCTTTCGAGACGGCTCACAATTTCAAGGTACACCAAATTTCGCAGGCTCCCTCAATGCGCCGGCTTCTCCTGCGGTGTATTCCCCGTACTCGAAGGTGTCGAAGATGTTGCCCTTCTTCGACACGTAGCGGAGCACCACCAGCTCTTCGGGTTTGTTGACTGCGAGCGAGCGCAGCATCACGGCGTTAGCCACCGAGAAGATGGCGGTGGTGGCGCCGAGCCCGAGCCCGAGCGTAACCACCGCGAGAGCGGCCACGGCGGGCAAGCGCCGCAGGCCGCGAAAGGCATAGCGCAGGTCGTTCATTGGCAGTACTGACAGTAGCGCGCGGAAAGCGTTTGGTCAATGGCGGCTACCGTATACTGGAGAGAGCGGCATGACGATACCCGCAAGATACGAGAATGGCGTCTTCAAGCCCCTTCAGGACGTGCCGATCAAAGAGGGCACGCTCGTCGAGGTGCATGTTCCGGTGGAGGCGCCTGCCAGCCGGCCGCGATCCATTGGCGATTCGCCCTTCGCCGGCATGTGGAAGGATCGTGAAGACATGGCCGACAGCGTCGCATACATCGACCGCCTGCGCCGCGAGCTGCACCGCTGATTGAGCAGCATACTGAGTGACCGCATGCCGTTCCTGATCGATAGCAATGTCCTGATCGACGTTTCACGAGGCAATGGCGCGGCGATCAAATACGTTGATGGTCTGGCGGACTCATGGGCACTCTCACAAGTGACCGCCATGGAGCTCATCGTCGGCCCTCGATACAAGCGGGACCTTGCCACGATTGACGGGTTCTTGTCGCTGTACCCAGTCATACCGCTCAGCGACAGCATCGGAACGGGAGCCTACCGGCTCCTGAAGACCTACGCGAAATCGCATGGACTTCACGTGTTCGATTCGCTTGTGGCGGCGACTGCGATGGAGAAGGCGCTCACCCTAGTCACCCTCAATCGAAAACACTATCGGATGATCGAGGGCCTCCACCTTGAAGTGCCTGGTTACTGATCGCGCCGTGCCGGCGAAATCGTGCAGGCGGCGCCTGCCGTCCCCTCGAACAAATTGCGTTCGACAATCGTACATTCCATCAAGCGGCAGTGCTCTGCTGAGGTAGGATGAAGACCGATGGACGTCGTGAAGATCGCGCTTGAGTTTGCGAAGGTTCTCTTGTCTTGGCCTGTCGTGGCCATCATCGCCGGGTTGGTTTTCCAAAAGCAGATTCGCTCCCTGCTGGAAGGTCTGCGGCTTCTGTTAAACCGTGTTAACAAGGTAGGTGCATTCGGCGTGTCCGCTGAGGTCGGCGAGAAATTGCGGAACCAAGCGACGCCAGCACCCCAAATCGAGGCTGCGCAGACAGGCATTCAACTGTCCGTATCCAGTGGCGCGTACTCAACTGAGGAACACGCAATTCTCCTCGTTGCGAGCCTTTCGAATCCGACGGACCAGCCGGATCAAGTAGTGACCTGGAGGCTCAGTTTCCCGACTTTGAGCATAGAATTAGAGCCGGCATCCGCGCCACGCCATCTGATCGGCGGTGTTCCGTGGTGGCCCTCTCCAATGGTGAAGTTGCCACCGAACGAAATTGTTCAGGGTAGTCTCTACTTCCGAGGCGTTGGCAAACTCGCGGAGGGGTTGCCGGAAGAACCGCTGCGTGGCAACTTGACCGCTACGACGCTCCACGGTAAGACTCTCATTCAGCCGGTAGAGATTTACTGGATGTCGACGTTGCAGGCCAGAGCTAATGCCGAGTCAGTTTAACGAACGTGTCCTCAGAATCATGCCGACCTGAGACAATGGATCTGCGCATTTTCGGGGATCTCCTCCCTCTCAATGCGTCGGCTTGTCCTGCGGCGGCGCGTACGCGAAAAAATCCTCGCGAAACCGGCGCGCATACTCCTCCAGCAACTGCTTTACCCGCCCCGCGTCCGCCGATTTTACGATCAGTCCCGCGTGGTGCTCCTTGTCCATCCGCCATACGATCTCCGGGTCGGTGTACGCCGACAGGTCCGGCCGCTCCTGCCGCGCCAGCGACACCAACAGGCCGGCATAGTCGCGCAGGGGCCCGGGCGGGTGATAGGGAGTCTTGCCGCCGGCCCATTCCAGCTTGGCCCATTCCGCCCACAGGTTCAGCCCGCTGGCCGCTTCCACCAGGTCGGAGATATGCGCGCCGCCCACCCGCGCCGAGGTCTCCAGGAAATAAATGCGGCCGTCGGCGGCGCCCTTGATGAACTCCGTGTGCGACACGCCGCGCAGCATGCCCAGCGCCGCCATCACGCGTTCGTTTTCCGCCAGCAGGCCGCGCGCATCCTCGGATTCCCGTTCCAGAATGCGCGTGGTGAAGATGCCGCCCTCGTGCGAAACTTCCATGGGCGGGCGCCCGTATCCGCTGGCAATGGCGAACAGCACCTTGCTCTCGTAGACGATCGTGTCTACGTGAAAAATGGCGCCCGCGACGAACCGCTCCAGCAGGTAATGCGACTGCATGTCGCCCAGCGATTCGATGGCCGGCCACAACTCGCCGGCGCTGGCAATCTTCCTGATGCCGATGGCGCCGGCCATCGAGCGCGGCTTCAGCACCCACGGCGCGGGTACCTGCTCCATGAATTGCCGCAGGCGCTCGTGATGCAGCACGTGGATGAACTCGGGCACGAACAGGCCGGCTTCCTGCGCCTTCATGCGCATGGCGAGCTTGTCGCGAAAGTAGTGCGCCGTGGTCTCGCCCATGCCCGCAACGCGCAGGTGCTCGCGCAGCGCCGCGGCCGTCTCCACGTCGAAATCGTCCAGCGCCACAATGCGGTCGAACACGCGCGTCCGCGCCAGGTAGGTCACCGCGTTCAGCGTCTGCCGGCGGTCCCACTGGTGGTTGTCGTCCGGCATGCAAAAGATTTCGTCGATGCTGTCGAGCGGCCACCGCGCCTTGTCCTTAAGGCTGAGCGAGGTGACCAGCACCACGTAAGACCCCTGCCGCTTGGCCTGCCGCAGGAACTCGTGGCCCTTCTCGTAACCGGCCAGGCACAGGAATGTCATGCTTCGTCTCCCCCCGGCGAGAGGAACGCCGCCGACGCGCCCACCCACGCGAAGTCCTTATTGTGATCCACGCCCATCTGCGCGCCGCGGCCCATGCGGATAATGGTGTTGACCGGGCGCAGCGAGCCCAGCCACAGGTACATGATGCGCACTTCCACTTTGGCCGGCCCGCACGGCGTTTCGATCACCGGCCGGAAATCCACGCGCTCCTGGAGAATGTAATCGCGGCGCCGTGCCGCGGGGATAGCGCCGATCTGCTCCGCCGTCGGCCCCACGACGACCCCCGCGCCGGCGAAGGAGTACAGCGGCTTCAAGACGTACCGCTCCGGATGCTCCACGCGCTCCACATCGCTCAGGAATTCGGTCGGCGGCGCCGCGGGGTGTTTCAAATAGGGCAGCGAAAACTTGCTGAGACGGAAAAACCAGTTGGGATGGCCGGCCCATTCCACGTCCAGGTCGTCGCGAAAATCGAACGGCAGGGCGACACGGCGCCGCTCCAGTTCATCCACAATGGCGCGGTTGTAGATCCGGCGGATGGGCGTCAGCTTTCCATCGCGCTCGTAGAACAGCCGGTTCCCCTGCTTGTGCAGCGAACGTATGTCCACAGCGCGCACGCCGAACAGTTGCTCGGTCATCAGAAAATCGTGGCGCGTCTTCTGGTGCGCGGGATCGATCTCCATCAGGATTACGTTTTCCGGGTCGTGGCCGCCCACAATCGCCTCGCCCAGGAGGGCGTGATATTCGGCGAGGGTCAGGCCCGCCGGCAGGGTATCGAGCGCGGGGTCGATGCCGTACGCCTCGCGGTAGGCGGCGGACAGCACCGGCTGATAGGCGTACAGGGAAGGGAAGCCCTGGATCTCCACCAGCCTGGGCTCGAGCTCCTGGTTCAGGCCGAAATCCGCCTGGACGAACAGCGGCACCGGGGCTTCGCCGGGTACGCGGCAGGCAGCGGGAACCGCCTCGCGCGACGCCTCCTGGTAGCGCGCGTCGGCGAGTAGTTGCGCCACCATCTCAGCGCCGTAGCGAGCCATGCGGTCGATCAATTCGCGACGGAAGAAGCACGGCGTTTCGCTGTGCCGGAAGGGCGTGGCCTCACCGCAGCGCCGTTCCAGCAATTCCAGAAAGCGCGCATACTTCGCGGGGGAATAGTCACGCAGAAACGGCTGGCGGCGCGCAGCAATCAAAACAGAAACGCTCCGGCGCGCATGATCTGGCGCCCGTCGATCCAGATGTCGAAGTGGCGCCCCACCACATCGATGTGCGTGGCGCTGTACCAATCGGCGCCGGTGTGCGCGCCGTACGGATTGCCGAACGCGATGTGAATGCCGGGGATCTTCTCGTCCTGGAGAATGTTGCCGATCACGTCGCGCACCGCGATGTTGGTGCCGATGGCGAACTCGCCCACGCGGTCGCTGTTCTCGTCGGTGTGACAGTACCGCCAGAACTCCTCGGCCAGCTCCTGGTTCTCGGAGCGCGCTTCGAGCAGCCGGCTGTCGGCGATGCGGATGGTGAGCGGCGCCGCCTGCAGGTCGCCGTACTTTTCGCACAGGTAGTCGCCCACCACGCCATCGATCACGAACGTGCCATCCACCCGCTCCGGGCAGGTGAAGGTTTCGCCTCCCGGCAAATTGCCCCACTTGTGCGGGCTGATGATGCCGCTGGTCTTCACCCATTTCAGGTTGGGCGAGAAGCGCCCAATCAGTTCGGTGCCCGCGGGATTGGTGGCGCGGATCTCGCGGGCCGCCCCGGCCATGCGCCAGACCTCCGTGCTGATGCGGTCCACCTCGGAGAAATCGGCGCGCATGCCCTCCATCATGATGCGGCGGTCGATGTTCACCATGTGCGCGTGGCGCATTTTACGGCGGTTCACCACGTCGGTCATCTGCATGCGCGTGCGCAGCTCGTTAGGCTGCGCCTTCACGGCGAAGATGCTCACCTGGCTGGTCTCCATGTCCTCCAGGATCGCGCCCGGCATGTCGGCCAGCGGGCGCGGCGCCAGATCCTCCAGCGTCCAGGCATTATAGGATACAGCCAGCCGATCGAGCTCGCGCGCCAGGCTGGCGGCGATGTCGCGGCAGGCGCGGTCGGTGATGAGTGTGACCTTCTCGTCCGGCTGGATGCGCAGGCAGCACACCACCGCGTTGCGCGCGCCGGGCGTCAATTCCGGATCGAACGCTACTTCTCGAAGCGAGCTTCCCCCGCCCGTCACTGCGCCTCCGCGGCGCCCGCCGTGGCGGCGTCGAACAGCCCGTGTTCGGTCTCGCCGATCATGTAATCGACTACCTTCTTCAGGTCTCCCGTTTCCGCGAACACCCGCAACTGGCGGTCGGCGCCGTTTCCGTGCTCCAGAATTTGACGGATGTAGGCGATCTCCTCCGCGCTCCCCAGTTCGTCCACAACGTCGCTCACGAATTCCAGCAGCTCGCCGATCAGCACGCGCTCGGGCACCTCGGCCTGCTTGCCGAAATCGATCAGCTTGCCCTCCAGTCCGTAGCGCGCCGCGCGCCACTTGTTCTCCATGATGAGGGAGCGCTGGTAATAGCGGAACGACAGGTTGCGCTCATGCAGCTTGTACAGCTTGGCGATGATGGCCTGGCACAGCGCGGCAATGGCGATTGTCTCCTCGAGGCGCATGGTCATGTCGCACACGCGGAATTCCAGGGTCGGGAAATACGGGTGCGGGCGGATGTCCCACCAGATCTTCTTGGCGTTGTCGATGCAGTTGGTGCGGATCAGGAGGTTGACGTAATTTTCGAACTCCGACCAGCTTTGGTACAGGTCCGGTATGTTGGTGCGCGGGAACTTGTCGAACACTTTGCAGCGGTAGGAGCGCAGTCCGGTATCCATGCCCAGCCAGAACGGGGAACTGGCGGAGAGCGCCAGCAGGTGCGGCAGGAAGTAGCGCGCACCGTTCATCAGCTGGATGGCTACTTCCCGGTCTTCCACGCCCACGTGCACGTGCAGTCCGAAGATGAGGTTGGCGCGCGCCACCATGCGCAGGTCCTCGACGATGGTGTGGTAGCGCTCGTCGGGATAGATTTCCTGCTCGCGCCACTCGGCGAAGGGGTGCGTGCCGCCGGCGGCCAGGCGCAGGCCGTTCTGCCGGGCGAGCACGATCATCTGCTGCCGTATGGCGCGGATCTCTTCCTTGGCCTCCTGGATATTGCGGCACACCCCGGTGCCGATCTCGACCACCGACTGGTGCATCTCCGGCTTCACGCGCTCCGCCAGCAGGGTCTTGCCCTTCTGCACGATTTCCGCGTGGATGTGCGAGCGCAGGTCGCGGGTAACCGGGTCGATGGTCTGGTATTCCTCCTCGATCCCTATGCTGAGGCTGGGCCGTTCCATGTCCTCTCCTCCGGGCGCTCGCCGCCCTCCAGAAACCTCGCCCAATGAGGCGCCGCCGCCGCGCCCTCCGGCTCCAGGGCGCGCTCCACCGCCATGGCCGCCACCTGATCCACCACCCATTCAAAATTCTCCGGCCCCACCGATTCCAGGCCCGCATCGGGCGCCGGATTCATGAAGTCGATGGCATACGGGATGCCGCCCTCGACGGCGAATTCCACGGTGTTGAGATCGTACCCCAGGGCGCGGCACAGCGTGAGCGCGTCGCGCACCATGCGGGCTTCGAGCGCGGGAGCCGGCGGAGGGTTGCCCGCCACGTAGCGCAGATGGTGCGGCTGGCGCGGGTCGTAGCGCATGATGTGTACGTGCCGCTGGTTCACCACGTAGCAGCGGAAATACTCCTCGAAGTTCACCCCGCGCTGCAAGGTCATGCACAACCGGCCGCTCTCGCGGTAGGCGGCAAACAGCTCGTCGGGTGAATTGACCTTATATACGTTCTTCCACCCGCCGCCATCGTGCGGTTTCAAAAAAGCGGGGAAGCCGGTGTAACGCATGATGCCGTCCCAATCGAGCGGGTACTCCAGGTTGCGCATGGAGCGGGCGGTGGTGCTGGGCGGGTGGTCCTTGTGCGGCAGCAGTACGGTGGGAGGCACCGCCACGCCCAGGCGCGCCGCCAGCGCGTAGTTGAAGAACTTGTCGTCGGCGCTCCACCAGAACGGGTTGTTGATCACGCGCGTGCCCGTGAGCGCCGCGTTTTTCAGGTACGAGCGGTAGAACGGAATGTCGTGGGAGATGCGGTCGATAATGACGCCATAGCCGCTGGGCGCCGCCATCTGCACGCCGCCCACCTTCAGGTGTTCCGCCGCGACGCCGGCCGCGCCCAGGGCGTTGATGCGGTCCACCAGGGCGGGGGGGAATGACTCTTCCATGCCGTACAACACGCCGATCCGGATCATATTCGATCTACTCTACAGGAAAAATTTCGCAGCCATGCCGTGCCACCACGGCCAGTCGTGACCGAAGCCTTCCCACACGTCCAGCAGGTGCGGGATCGCTTTGCTGCCGAAGACGTGGGCCAGCTTCACGTTCTGATCGAATAGGGGATCGTGATTGCCCACCACCAGCACATAGTAATTGCGCCGGAAGCGCTCCAGGAACCAGCCGTCTTCGAGGTTCGGCAGATATTCCAGGGGCGCGTGGAAATAGACCGTCTGGTCGTGGTAGCCGTCCAGAAAGCGCTCCGGAATATTGAAGGCCGCCGACATGCTGACCGCGTAGGTGACGATGTCCGGATGGCGCAGGGCGAAATTGACGGCGTGGTAGCCGCCGAAGCTGCACCCGGTGGCGCCCATCTGCGGCCAACTGGTCCGCCGGCGGACGAAGGGCGTCACTTCCTCGACCAGGTAAGCATCGAAGGCGTCCTGCCGCCGCACCCGGTCGGCGGGGCCGGCCCACCGGTTGTACCACGACTCCTGGTCGACGGAATCGACGCAGATCACCTGCAGTTCCCCGCGGTCGATCTTCGTTGCGAGCGCTCCCACCATGCCGCGGTCTTCATATTCATAGAACCGCCCTCCGGAGGTGGGAAAGACCACGACGGGAAATCCGCGATGGCCAAAACAGAGCATTTCCATATCGCGCCCAAGCGACGGGCTGAACCACTTGATGTAGTCACGCTGCAAGCCTCTCATCATACCCGAGCCGCCTTGCCAACCGAGCCTCGCCCGTAAGGGAGCGGTCGCCCTGGCCAGGCCGCGCTGGTCGAGCGGTAACCACGAAATCACTGGAACATGCGTGTACACTGGGATACGTTGCCAACCGTTCTTCGCGCGGGGCCTGGCTGGAGCCGGTGCGCTTGGAGAACAGCCGCGGCTTCGGCCGGTCGGAAATTGGACGCATCGAAAGGTTGGTTGCGGAAAACGCGGCCTGGTTGTTGTGATCATGGCATGAGTACTTCGGGGACTGAACTCGGGGGAGCACTGGCGCAAAGCGTAAGTGTAAGTGACGATGCTCTGGTTGCGGCGGAGCGGGCCAACTGGCGTCTGATTGCCGGTGGCGAGGGGATCCATTGGCCGGATCTGGATGAAGATATCAGCGTGGCGAGTCTCCTGGCGGGCCGCAGATCGGGCGAGACTCAGGAGTCTTTACGTCGCTGGCTCCAGCGGCGGGACTCCTAGAAGGGCGATAATAGCCCCGCATGGATCTTCCCCGCGCGGCGCGCGACCAAAACCGGATTCGCCTCCACCGCCGCTTCCCCTCCCGCTATCTCTCCACCCCGCGCGATTTGATCGTGTATCTGCCGCCCGGCTATGACCACTCCGGCGCCCGTCATCCCGTCCTCTACCTTCAGGACGGCCAGAATCTCTTCGACCCCGCCACCGCGTTTGGCGGCAACGACTGGCGCGCCGATATCACCGCGGACTCCCTCGTCGCCAGCGGCGCCATCCGGCCCGCAATCCTGGTGGGCATTTACAATACCGGCGTGCGCCGCATCTCCGAGTACACGCCCACCCGCGACCGCCGCACGCGCAAGGGCGGCAAGGCGGAGCGCTACGCGCAGATGTTGGCGCGCGAAGTGAAGCCGTTCATCGACGCCGAATATCGCACCCGCAAAGCCGCCGCCGAGACGGCTGTCGGAGGTTCCTCCCTCGGCGGCCTCCTGGCGCTCACCACGGGGCTGTACTATCCGCGCGTCTTCGGCAAGGTGGCCGCCCTCTCCCCTTCCGTCTGGTGGGACGGAGGCGCCATTCTCAAAATGATCGCGTCGGCATCGTGGCCCCGGCGGCCCATCGTGTGGCTCGATGCCGGCACCGAAGAGGGAAGTTCTCCGCCGCAAGTCATCGCCGATCTGCGCCTGCTGCGCGGCGTGCTGCTCGAAAAAGGGTGGCGCGAGGGCGTAGATCTCGCCTACCGCGAGGTGCCCGGCGCGGGCCACAACGAGCAGGCCTGGGGCGCCCGTTTCGGATGCGTCCTGGAGTATCTGTTCCCCGTCACCCCGAAATGACCGAAGAATCGCGCGGAGGCCGGAAAATACGCCGGGCGATGGGTCTCCAAAAGGCCCGGCCCGAAGGGCCGCACCCTCCCCCAGTCCCCGGCCCCCAGCCCCCAAGCCCCCGGTTTTTCTACAATTAAGAAACGTGCCCGTTACCTGCTATCTCGATGCCTTCTCGGGAATCAGCGGCGACATGCTGGTGGGCGCGCTGGCCGATGCCGGCGCGGACCAGCACGCCATCGCCGACGCCATCGCTTCGCTCGACGCCGGCGCTGTGGTCTCCTTCGAGAAGGTGAAGCGCGGCGGCATCGGCGCCACGAAGTATCGCGTGCACGCCGAGGAAACTCACGCCCCGCGCCACCTTGCCCACATTGTCACCATGATCGAGCAGGCGAACCTCCCCGAGCGCGCGCGGCGCGACGCGGTGGCGGTATTCCGCCGCCTTGGGGAAGCCGAAGCCGAAGTGCACCAGGTCCCCATCGAGAAGGTGCACTTCCACGAGGTAGGCGCGTCCGATTCCATCGCCGACATCGTGGGCACTTGCGTGGCGTTCGCCCTGCTCGAGGTCGACGCCATCGTCTGCTCGCCGTTGAACCTGGGCAGCGGCACGGTGAATACCGCGCACGGCGTCCTGCCCGTGCCCGCTCCGGCCACCGCGCGGCTGCTGGCCGGCGCGCCGGTGTATGCCCGTGGTCCGGCGGTCGAGCTGACCACGCCCACCGGCGCCGCGGTAGCGTGCACGCTGGCGCAGTCTTTCGGCGTCCTGCCGCCCATGAAGCTGCAACGTGTCGGATACGGCGCCGGCGATCATGATTTTCCAGGCCAGGCCAATGTGCTGCGCGTGATGCTGGGCGAGCCCTCGGGCGCCACCGAAGCGCCGGCCGTCTCCGTGCTCGAAGCCAACATCGACGATCTCAACCCGCAAGTGCTGGCCTATGCCGCCGAGCGGCTGCTTGCCGCGGGCGCCCTCGATGTGTCCCTGCAACCGATCGTCATGAAAAAAGGCCGGCCCGGCACTCTGCTGCGCGTCATCGCCCCGCCGGAGCTCCGCGAAGCCCTGGCGCAGATGACTTTCGCCGAGACCTCCGCGCTTGGGCTGCGCATCTACGACGCCCAACGGCGCGTGCAGGCGCGCTCCTTCGCCGAAGTCGATACGCCCCACGGCAAGGTACGTGTGAAAGTTTCGAGCGACGGCAGCTATGCGCCCGAATACGAAGATTGCCGCCGCCTCGCCCTCGCCTCCGGCGTGCCGTTGAAGCACATCATCGCCCAAGCGAATCTCGCCTACCTGAACAGATCCCGATGAAATACTACCTCACCACTCCGCTTTATTACGTGAATGCCGCGCCCCACATTGGGCACACGTACACCACCATGGCCGCCGAAACCATCGCGCGCTTCAAGCGCATGCAGGGCTACGGCGCGGTGATGTTCACCGGCACCGACGAGCACGGCCAGAAGGTCGAGCGCGCGGCCCAGGCCACCGGCAAGTCGCCGCAGGAGTTCGCCGACGTCGTCTCGGCGGAATTCCGCAAGCAATGGGAGAAGCTCGACATCCGCGTGGACCGCACCATCCGCACCACCGATCCGCGGCACCATCGCAAGGTGCAGTGGCTTTTCCAGCGCTGCCTCGACAACGGCTACATCTATAAGGGCGGCTACACCGGGCAATACTGCGTCTACGACGAGCTATACGTCAACGAGGCCGGTCCCGGCGATCCCTGTCCCGAGTGCGGGCGGCCCACCGAAACGGTCACCGAAGAGAATTATTTCTTCAAACTGTCGGCCTTCGCGGACCGCCTTCTGGAGCTCTATGAGAAGCAGCCCGATTTCATCCAGCCCGAAACGCGGCGCAACGAAGTGATGTCGTTCGTGCGCGCGGGATTGAACGATCTCTCCATCTCCCGCACCACGCTGAACTGGGGCATCCCGCTGCCGGTCGAGGGAAAGCACGTCTTCTACGTATGGTTCGACGCGCTGATCGGCTACATGAGCGCGGTGGATGGCGAAGATCTCTGGCCCGCCGACCTGCACCTGATCGGCAAGGAGATCGTGCGCTTCCACGCCGTCTTCTGGCCGGCGTTTTGCATGGCGGCCGCCGTGGAGCCGCCGCGGCACGTCTTCGCGCACGGCTGGCTGCTGTTTGAAAACGACAAGATGAGCAAGTCGCGCGGCAACATCGTGCGCAGCGAACCCATCCGGCAGGTGATGGGCGCCGACGCGCTGCGCTACTTCCTGCTGCGCGAAATCGTGTTCGGGCAGGACGGCAGCTTCAGCTACGACGCGCTCGTGAGCCGCTATAATTCCGATCTCGCCAACGGGCTGGGCAACCTGGCCAGCCGCACGCTCGCCATGATTCACCAGTACCGCGGCGACGTAATTCCGCACGGCTCCGAGCCGGAGATCGCGGCGCTGGCCAACGACACCATCGCGCTGGTCCAGGCATGTTTCGACCGCTTCGAATTCTCCAAGGGCCTGGAGGCGGTGTGGGCGCTCATTTCGCGCGTGGACAAATTCATCGTCGAACAGGCGCCGTGGAAGCTGGCGCGCGCCGCGGGCGAGCAGGCGCAAAAACAATTGGACGCCACTTTGTATAGCGCCGCCGAAGCGTTGCGCGTGGCCACGGCGCTGCTGTCTCCCGTGCTGCCGCAATCGGCGCCGCGCATCTGGGCGCAGCTCGGCATGGCCGAGCCCATCGACTCGGTGCGCTTCGCCACGCTCCAATGGGGCGGTTTGCAGCCGGGCCAGAAGATCGGAGAGGTCTCCGGCGTCTTCCCGCGCATCGAGCTCAAAGAGGCGGTGGCGAAGATGCGCGAGCTCGAAGAGCAAGCCACCGCCGAACAGGCCGTGCTGCTGGGGAAAGCCCCGGCGGCAGGCGCCGAACCGGCGGCGCCCGCCGGAGCACCCAAAATCTCCATCGACGATTTCGCCAAGGTCGATCTGCGGGTCGGCCGCGTGGTGTTCGCGGAGAACGTCAAGGGCTCCGACAAGCTGATCCACATGAAGGTGGACATCGGCGAGCCCGAGCCGCGCACCCTGGTGGCGGGCATCGCCGAGGCCTATGCGCCCGCCGATCTGCTCCACCGCAAGGTCGTGATCGTGGCCAATCTTCAGCCGCGGAAGCTGCGCGGCATCGAATCGAACGGAATGATCGTGGCGGCGTCGGTGGAGGGCGGCAAGCCCGTGCTGGCCGGATTCCACGAAGACATCCCCGTGGGGGCGCGCCTCAAGTGAGGCTGGTCGATTCGCACTGCCACCTGGACGACGCGCAATTCGATGCCGACCGCGAGCAGGCGATCGAACGCGCGCTAGCGGCGGGCGTCGCCCGCATGCTGGCCATCGGCACGGGCAGCGGCCCGCCCGATCTCGAAGCGGGCATCCGCCTGGCGGAACGCTACGACTTCGTATTCGCCACCATCGGGGTGCATCCCCACGATGCTGCCAAGTCCACCGTCGAAACCATGGCGCGCCTGCGGGAACTGGCGGCGCATGCCAAAGTGCTCGCCATCGGGGAAATCGGCCTCGACTATCATTACGACTTCTCGCCGCGCGACGTCCAGCGATCGGTGTTCGAGCAGCAACTGGAGATCGCCGCCGGTGCCGGCAAGCCCATCGTGATCCACACGCGCGAAGCCTGGCCGGACACCATGGACCTGCTGCGCCGCCACTGGCGCGGCGTGGGCATCATGCACTGCTTCACGGGCGACGAGGCGCAGGCCCGCGAGGCGCTGGACCTCGGATTTCACCTGAGCTTCGGCGGCGTGCTCACCTTTCCCAAAGCCGAAAACGTGCGCCAGGCGGCGCGCATCACGCCCCCGGACCGGCTGCTGGTGGAAACCGATTGCCCGTACCTGGCGCCAGTGCCCCACCGCGGCAAGCGCAACGAGCCCGCGTTCCTGGTGGACACGGTCGTCAGGCTGGCGGAGGTTCGCGCCTGCGCGGCGGAGGAGATCGCCGATCTGACTACGCAGAATTTCGAGCGCCTCATGGCAGTCGCCCGCTAAGGGTTTGCTGTGCGGGGCTGGCAACGGGTAAACTGGTTAGCTCATGCATTTAGGGAAGCTGGGGCAGGCCCTCGTCGCGCGCGAAATCTTCGACCTCATTCAGGACGACCTGGACCAGGTCGAAAAGAAGATCACCGCCGAATCCGTGGCGTCGGTGGAGGCGGTGACGGCCATCGGCCAATACCTGCAATCGAGCGGCGGGAAACGGCTGCGCCCCGCGCTGCTGCTGCTTTCCGCCAAGCTGGCCGCCGAGGCAAAATCGCCCGCCGCGCCTAACGGCCACCCGGGCGACACGGCCGTGCAATTGGGCGCGGTGGTCGAGTTGATCCACGGTGCCACGCTGCTGCACGACGACGTCATCGATACCGCGGAAACGCGCCGCGGCCGCCCTTCCACCAACGTCAAGTGGGGCAACCACACCTGTGTGCTGGCCGGCGACTGGCTCTACATGCAGGCCTTCCAGATCGCGCTGCGCGAGCGCAATTTCCAGATTCTGGACCTGTTGATCGGTCTCACCCAGATGATGGTCGAGGGGGAGCTGCTCCAGCTCGAGCGCATCGGCCGCATCGACGTGAGCGAGCCCGATTGCATGGAGCTGGTGGACCGCAAGACGGCGTGCCTGTTTTCCGTGTGCGCGCGCCTGGGCGCGCTGGCGTCCCACGGCGATGCCCCCGTGCAGGAGCGGCTGGGCGAGTATGCCTGGAACCTGGGCATGGCCTTCCAACTGGTGGACGACGTGCTGGACTTCACGGCCCGCGAGAAGACGCTCGGCAAGCCCGTGGGCGGCGACCTGCGCGAGGGCAAAGTCACGCTGCCCCTGGTGTACGCCCTGGAATGCGCGTCACCGGCCGAGCGCGGGCTGGTGGAGACCATCCTGCGGCAGCGAAATTACGACGAGGTGCCCTTCGCGCGCATCCTGGCCCTGCTGGAGAAGTACCGCGGCATCGAGCGCGTGCGCGAGCGCGCCCAGGCCTTCACCGATAAAGCGCGCGCCATCATCAGCGAGTTTCCGGAATCGGCGTACCAGCGGGCGCTGCTGGCGGTGACCGAACTGGTCACCGAGCGCGACCATTGAGGCATGATTCTCCAGCGACGTCTCAATTGAAGAAGCTACACCGCGCGCTGGAGCGCGATCTGGACGAGTTGCTGGCCGCCATCCGGTCGGGCGGTGCGGTGGCTGAGAGCCTCCGGCAGGCGCGGGGCGGCATCCAGAAGCACTATCGCGCCGAGGAAATATTCCTGGAAAAACTCGGCATGTACGATCCACGTCTGGCGACCAAGATATCGGCACAGCACGCGGAGGTGCTGGAAATCGCCGCGGGCGCGGAGGAAGCGATTAGCGCCGGGCAGGCCTCCGACATGGTTTCCCTGGCGCGGCGGTTTCAAGCCCTGGCGCAGCACAATATCATCGAGGAGGAGCGCGACGTGTTCCCGCTCGCCGACCGGTGCTTCACCAGCGCGGAGCAGCAGAAACTGGAGCGCGCGCTATCGGAAAATGCCTGATCGACTGCTGTTTCACTTCTTCCTGGTGGCCGGCTCACCCGGGTCTTTTACTTTGCGTCCCTGGTCCACGCTGCGGTTGGCGCTGCGGTCGGCTCTAGCCGCGCTCGGGTGTCTCGCTTCGATGCGGGACTGGCGGGCGTCGGCGGCGGCTTTGTTTCGCTCAAAGGCGATGGCCTGCTTCATATCGCCGCTGGTGGCCGCCTTCTTGGTAGCGGCGAATCCTGGCGTCAACAGCAGGCTGGCGCCTAGCAATCCGGTCAAAAACATGGTTTTCATGGGCTAATCTCCCATAGCCAGTGCAGAGCACTCCATAGGCCATTGGTGGTTCGACGCCGTTAGCGGGGCGCGCCCGCGCATGGCAGGTGAGGTAAAGTACGGATTACGCTATGAAGAAAGCGGCGGCACTGCTTGTCTGCGTGGGCTTGGCGGGCCTGGCGCAGGACGATCCCACTCCGTTGCGGGAACGGGCCGCGGCACTGGCGGCGGCGGGGAAGTATGCCGAGGCCGAGCCCATTTTTTCCCATGCGCTCGACTTACAGGAACAGGAGCTCGGGGCCGAAGATCCGCGGCTGGCCCCTTTGCTTGGCGCATTGGCAGCGGTTTACCGCGCCCAGGGCCGCAATCCCGAGGCCGAGAAGTTGTACCTGCGCGCGCTCGCCATTCAGCAGAAAGCCGCGGGAGAGTGGAGCGCCGAGCTCATCCCCGACCTGAAAGTGCTCGCCGGGCTGTATGCAGCAATGGCACGTTTCAGCGAAGCCGAACGGCAATATTTGCGCGTCATTGCCATCCGCGAGAGGGCGAAAGGGACCGAAGACCTGGATTTGGCGAACGATTCCACCGAGCTGGCCGGGTTTTACATCGCCCGCAAGCGCTACGCCGTGGCGGAGCCGAATCTGCGCCGCGCCATTTACATCATCGAGCGCAAGCTCGGTCCGGAAGACCCGTCGCTGGTGCCGGTGCTCGACAATCTGGCCACGGTTTTGATGGAGCAGCAGAACTACGGGCCGGCGGAAGCACCGTTGCGCCGCGCGGTTTCCATCGAGGAGCGGGCTTACGGGCCGAACCACGTAAATGTCGCGCCGCACCTGGACAAGCTGGCCATGCTGTTCTACATCGAGAAGCGCTATGCCGATGCCACGCCGCTCTACCAGCGCTCGTTGCCCATCTGGGAAAGCGCGATGGGGCCCGATAGCGGGGAACTGGTGACGGCGCTCGATAACCTGGCGGTGGTCTACGCCTCGCAGGGAAAGTTCGCGGACGCGGCGCCGCTTTACCAACGGTCGTTGGCGCTGCGGCAGAAGTCCGCGGTGCTGAGCGCCAACAACCTGGCGCTGGTGCTCGAGGGGAAGGGCGATCATGCCGCGGCCGAGCGGCAGTACAGACAGGCGATCAGCCTGGCGGAGAAGATTCCTTCGCTCGCGGGCGCGGCCTCGGTGGGGGAGAGCGAACTGCTGGCCAAGACTCTGGCGAACTACGCCACGCTGCTGCGCAAGCTCAAGCGCAACGTAGAGGCGGCGAAGGTGGAAGCGCGCGCGAAAGCGCTGGCCAAGGGCGACCAGTGAGGACGCTCCGGCCCCTTACGGCGCGATGGCGAACTTCACACTGGCGTAAAACGTGTATGGCGACGAGGTGATGCTGGCGCCGGACGAAGTGCCGGGGGGCCCGGCCGGAGAAGAACTCGCTAGGACAAAGTTCCCAACTATACCACCGAGGGCGCCGTAACCGGATTCTACGATTCCTTGAATGGCCCCGATGTTCAATCCGGCAGCGGCGGCAAGCGTCTGAGCTTTGGTGCGCGCGTCGGACAAGAGCTGCGGCAGCGCCGCCTGGTGCGCGGCGTCGACCACGGACTGGCTGGCTGCCAGGTACGCGTTGTACTGCAAGGTGAAGATGCCCTCGGGCAAGCTCGCAAGCATCGCCTCGAGTTTCTTCGCCGCATCCCTCAAGGCGGACGGAGGCACCGAGAAGGTAACCTGGTAAACGGCCTGACTAATGTTTGTCGAGGTGGCGTACGAATAGAACTGGCCGATGCCTACGATGGTCACCACTGGATTCTGAATTCCCGCGTCCAGGAAGGACTTGGCGACCAGGCGCGGGTTGGAATCGAGCGCCGTGTAGACCGACACCGTGAAGTCGGCCTCGTCGGGCGCAAGGCTGACCCCGCGGCTGACGCTGGTGGTGACTCCATCGGCCACCTGGGCGAAGGCGGCGCAGGTAAAAAGTAGAATCAGACCGATGTATCTCATATTGTCAATTGTGTCATAATTTGCGGCGCACCTGATATCATAGGAATCCCCGATGATTGTTGAGGCCAATTCTGTCCGTTTCGATTCCCTCTCCCTCGATAGCGGCGCGGCGCTGGCGCAGGTCGAGGTAGCCTATGAGACTTACGGAGAGCTGAACGCGGCGAAATCGAACGCGGTGCTCGCGCTGCACGCCTTTTCGGGCGATGCGCATGCGGCCGGCATCAGCCACGAGACCGGCAAGCCGGGGTGGTGGGACAACATGATCGGGCCGGGCAAGGCGTTCGACACCAATCGCTATTTCGTGATCTGCCAGAACGTGCTGGGCGGGTGCCGCGGCACCACCGGGCCTTCGTCCATCGATCCCCGCACCGGCTGCCCGTATGGCATGGCGTTCCCGGTGATCACCATCAGCGACATGGTGCGGCTGCAAAAGATGGTGATCGACTCGCTCGGCATCGAGCGGCTGCTGACGGTGACGGGCGGCTCGATGGGCGGCATGCAGGCGCTCGAATGGGCGGTGGCGTATCCCGACCGCGTCGTCTCGGCCATTCCCATCGCGTCTACGACGCGGCACAGCGCGCAGCAGATTGCCTTCAACGAAGTGGGGCGGCAAGCGATCATGGCCGACCCCGACTGGAACGGCGGCGACTATTACGGCCGGCAGCCGCCGGCGCGCGGCCTGGCGGTGGCGCGCATGGTGGGCCACATCACCTACATGAGCGACGACTCGATGCACGAGAAGTTCGGCCGCCGCCTGCGCGGCAAGGACAACTTCTCCTACGGCTTCGACGTGGATTTCGAAGTGGAAAGCTACCTGCGCTACCGCGGCAGCCAGTTCGTGAACCGCTTCGACGCAAATTCGTATCTGTACATCACCAAGGCGATGGACTACTTCGACCTGACCAACGGACACGGGTCGCTGGCGGCGGCGCTCGCTCCGGCGCGCGCGCGCTTTCTGGTGATCAGCTTCAGCTCGGACTGGCTATATCCCAGCTACCAGTCGCAGGAGATGGTGCGCGCCCTGCGATCGCGCAATTGCGACGTGGCCTACGTGGAGCTGGAATCCAATTACGGGCACGATTCCTTCCTGGTGGACGTGGCGGAGCAGACCAGCCTGGTGCGCGGTTTTCTGGCGAGCACGTTCGAGAAGCTGTCATGAGCGCGCACGCCGCCGGCAAGCAGACCTTCGTCCGCGAGTTGCTGGGGCGCAGCGATTACGCCATCATCGGCGAGATCGTGGAACCCGGGGCAAAGGTGCTCGACCTGGGCTGCGGCGAAGGCGAGTTGCTGCAATGGCTGGCGGAGAACAAGGGCGTGGACGCGCGCGGCGTCGAGATCTCGGGCGTCAAGGTGCAGCGGGCGATCGCGCGCGGCGTCTCCGTCTTCCAGGGCGATATCGACAACGGCCTCGCCGATTATCCCGATTCCGCGTTCGATTACGTGATCCTGAGCCAGACGCTGCAGGAGACCCGTCATCCCCTGAGCGTGCTGCGCGAAATGCTGCGGGTGGGAAAGCGCGGGATTGTGGCCTTTCCCAACTTCGGCCACTGGCGGGTGCGCGTCAACATGCTGCTGAGCGGGCGCGCGCCGCGCACCAGCCTGTTTCCCTATGAATGGTATGAATCGCCCAACATCCATTTCCTGACGGTGCACGATTTCGAGACGCTGGCCGCCGCCGAGGGACTGGTGGTGGAACGGCGCTATTTCCTCTCGGGGCATCGCAAGATGCTCCGGCTGCCCAACCTGATGGCGGAGGTGGCGGTTTTTCTGGTGCGTAAGTAGGATAGGCCTCCCGGCCTGTCCTCGCGCCGAAGGCGCGGTTGAAAACCAACTGCAACCTGTGGACATGATGGTCGGTGGGGTTTGTGGGGCGGGCGCTTCCGCCTGCCAGGTTTTCATCACCTTTGGTGGCCCTGCGAGCCATGGGAACAGGCCGGGAGGCCTACCCCACCAAACGGATCATTCTCCACGAAAAAGCGGCATGGCCGTGCGAACCCGTACCGGGTCTTTTCCCACCGAGGCACGGGGAATGCACCTATCGGTGGTAGATTCGGCGACAGCGGTCGCTGGAATCGGGAAGGAAACGATGATATGAAGGCCGCTTTCATCCTATTGTTATCGCTTGCCGTCCTGGCCGGCGCGGCGGACCAGAAACCCCAGGCTGCCGGCGAGGTGAAGAAACTGGGCTCGGTAACCTGGAACCTGGACACGCAAAAGCTGGTATGGACGGTGCAGAAAGGGACCATGGTCGACGGCAAATTCGTGGCCGGTTCCGAAGAGCGCTACGAGATCTCCCCCGATCATGCGGTCATGGCTTCCGCCGATGAGCAGCGCGGGTTGGAGGAAGAAGAGGCCGCCGAATTGCAGCACCTGCTGGATGTCCTCAGCCTGTACTGCGCGCAGAGCGTAGTGTGGTGGGATCACGGACAACAAGAGAGCCGGCCGGCGCCGGAAGTCAAACCAGACAAAACCGCGCCTAAGGCGCCGGAAAAGACGCCGCCCGCAAGAGTGGGCCGGGCCTCCGGCCATGACGCCGCCCTGGTCGCTCTCGCCGCGTTCCAAGGAGCGCGCTACCGGTGAAGAATCTGCGCACGATCTTCGCTCTGTTGGCGGCGCTCGCGGTGCCGTCGCGCGCCGTGCCGGGCCGGCCGGTGGGGCATCCCCATTTCCAGGCGACTGCGTTTTCGCTGCATGGCTTCACCAAGTCCGGGATTCCCGCCCGTGTGGGCGTCGTGGCCGCGGACACGCGCGTTCTGCCGCTGGGCACGCGCATTCGCGTGACGGGGGCGGGGCCCTACTCGGGAGAGTACCTGGTGGCCGATACGGGCGCAAAGGTGCTGGGGCGGCACATCGACATTTTCATTCCGTCCTGGGCCGAGGCGAAGCAGTTCGGGAAGAAGCTAGTGAGCGTCATCGTGCTGAAGTGGGGGAGTGGGGCGGCCTCTTAGTAAGTTTCATCACGGTGGCGCAGTAAGTGCTTTGCCAGGAAGCGAATGGCGCGCCAGACCCGTCATGGGCTCCATGAGGTGCATGAATTGAAGAATCCGCTCGCCCTATTCGGTCTTCTGGCACTATCGGTGCCGTCGAGCGCGGCGGCGAGACGGCCGGTGGTGCATCCGCGTTTCCAGGCGACGGCGTCCTCACAGCATGGCATCACCAAGTCGGGAACTCGCGCCCAGGTGGGCATTGTGGCAGCGGACGCTCACGTTCTGCCGATGGGTACGCGCATTCGCGTTACCGGCGCGGGGCCGTACTCGGGAATCTACCAGGTCACCGATACGGGCCCGAAGGTGGTGGGTCGCCACATCGACATTTTCATGCCCACCGAGGCGGAGGCCGCGCAGTTCGGGAAAAAACTGGTGAGGGTCACCGTGCTGAAACGGGGCGGCGGGGAGCGGCCTTGAAGACCATGTGCGAGGGCGTCACGTGTTGCCGCTCGCACCAGTCCAGGTACAGGCGCGCATAACTGCTCGTGATGTAGGCGCTTTCGGCGAAGCCCAGTTGGCGTGCGGTGCGGTCGATCCAACGCGAAGTGCCTTCCAGCTCCAGGTAAACGCCCACCGGCGTCTCATCGAGCATGGCGGTGCCGGAAGCGCCGGCGCGCCGGAATTCGGTGCGGAATTTTTCGTAGCGGAAGACCGGGCCGAAGCCCAGGTGCTCGAAGATCCCGCGCATAGCGGCGGCGCGCGAGATTGCCACCTCCAACTCCTCCCTGCTCTTGTGCCGCGAGGCGACCGGCGGCCCTTTGTAGGTCACGGTCGCAGTGGGTCCGGCTTCGCGGACGCGCAGCAGTGTTGCGGCCTGGCGCAGTGCCAGGCCGGGAGTATCGAAGATAATGTTGCTTTCGAAAACTCTCGGCCGGGACACCCGGAAGCCGGCGGCGCGCAGGATGCGGCGCGCGGTCTTGGCGTCCGGCACGGCCAGCTTGATTTCCGTTTCGTAAGCGCCGTGAGCCATCGGCGGAGTTACTGCGCGCGATCGCCGCGGTGGTGATCGCGGAAATCCTGGTCAATCGCCTTGCGCCCGCGGAAGCCCTCCTCCACTCCGTGCCAGAAGGCTATGGCCGTCTCGCCGAGCTTCCAGCAGAGGTAGACTTCCGTGCCGCGGAAGAGCGTGGGGAAATCGACCAGCCCGGTATCGAGGTCTTTCACCACGCAGCCAAACTCCTGGATCCGCTCGATGAGGTCGCGCAGGCGCGCGGCCGCGGCGTCGCGGCGCGCTTTGCCGGCGAGGGCCAGTTCGCGGTCCACCAGCATGCCGCCCATCAGCATGACGCGCTCGTGCAGCGACTGAATGGCCCGCTCGGCCTCCTGGTATTCGGTTTTGAGCGGCACCGCCTCGCGCATGAGGCGGTCCACGTCGGGGATGAGGCTCTGAGCTTCGGCGAGGGTGAAGCGTCTGGACATGGGTTACGCCGCGTAGTGCGAGGTCACGTAATCGTTCAGGATAGCGATAAAGTCGGCCACGATGCGGTCGCCCTTGAGCGTGGTCATGAGGCGGCCGTCCACGTACACCGGCGCTTTCGGCTCCTCGAAGGTGCCGGGCAGCGAGATGCCGATGTTGGAGTGCTTGGATTCGCCGGGGCCGTTCACCACGCAGCCCATCACCGCGACTTTCATGGTTTCGACGCCGGGATGGCCGCTTTTCCAGCGCGGCATCTGCTCGCGGAGGTAGGTCTGGATCTGGTCGGCCATCTCCTGGAAGAAGGTGCTGGTGGTGCGGCCGCAGCCGGGGCAGGCGGTCACCTGGGGCGTGAAGCTGCGGATGCCGAGCGATTGCAGGATCTGCTGCGAGACGAGCACTTCCTCGGTGCGGTCGCCATTAGGCGCGGGCGTCAGCGAAGTGCGGATGGTGTCGCCGATGCCTTCCTGCAACAATGGAGCGAGCGCGGCGGTGGTGGCCACGATGCCCTTGCTGCCCAGGCCGGCTTCGGTGAGCCCCAGGTGCAGCGCGTAGCCGCAGGCGGCGGCCAGCGCGCGGTAGACGTCGATGAGGTCCTGCACGCCGCTCACCTTGGCGCTGAGGATGATGCGGTCGCGGCCGAGGCCATGGCGCACGGCGGCCTCGGCCGATTCGATGGCGCTGGCCACGATGGCGTCGAGCGTGACCTCGCGGGCATCTTTGGGCTCGGGGAGTCGCGCATTCTCGTCCATCATGCGGGTGAGCAGCGCGGCATCGAGCGAGCCCCAGTTGACGCCGATGCGCACCGGCCTATCGTTCTCCAGGGCCACCTCGATCATGGTGCGGAAATTGCCGCCGGTTTTGCTGCCGATATCGGAATTGCCGGGATTGATGCGGTACTTGGCCAGCGCGCGGGCGCAGGCGGGATACTTCTTCAGAAGGATATGGCCGTTATAGTGAAAGTCGCCGATGATGGGCACGGGCACACCGAAGTGGTCGAGCGTCTCCACGATTTTGGGCACCGCCGCGGCGGCCTGCTCGGTGTTCACGGTGACGCGCACCAACTCCGAGCCGGCGCGCGCCAGGGCCATCGCCTGGTTCACCGTGGCGGGCACGTCGGCGGTATCGGTGTTGGTCATCGACTGCACGACAATGGGATGATTGCCGCCGACCTTGACACCTCCCACGTCCACCACAACCGCCTGACGGCGGGGCTTCACGGCCATCGATTCTCCTCCCGGGGAAACTCTAATTTTACCAGCCGCAGCCAACCAGCACTTACTGCCGGGCGGCGAAGTAGTTGGCGGTCAGCTCGGCGATGCGGCCGATGGCATCTTCCAGGCTGGCCCCGGCGCCGAAATGCTGCGCGGTGAAGACGCTCATCACGATGTGGCGCGACGGGCTCTCGAGAATGCCGACGTCGTTGCCGATGTAGGGCAGAAAGTCGCCGGTCTTGTGCGCGATGCGGAAGCCGGTGACGTAGCGCGGCAGGCGCGAGCTGTAGACCTGTGCGCGCAGGATTTCGAGCATGGTGTCGCTGGCCTTCTTGTTGACGGCTTCGCCCTTTTCGATCTTCTCCAGGAGCCTGCCCATGTCGCGCGGCGAGCTGAGGCCGAAGGGCGTCTTGGCCTGGCGGTGAAAGGTCTCCGGGTTGGGCGCCGCGCGCAGCGCCTTGAACCACGCCTCGGCCGTGCCCGTGGCGCGGATCGAGTGCAGGCCCCAGCTCTCCATCAGCTTGTTGACCGGCTCGGGGCCGCCGACCATGGCGTAGGCCAGATCGGTGGCGGTATTGTCGCTGACGATGATCATGAGGGTCAACACGTCTTTCACGCTGAGCAGCACGTCGGCGTCGAGCGAGCGGATGATGCCGGTGCCGGGGCGCTTGGCGGTTTCGGGGACGGCTACGCGGTCGGTGAGCGAGAAGGTCCCGGCCTCGATTTCGTGAAACGCTTCGGCCAGGAGAGGGATCTTGATGACGCTCATGGTGTCCATCTGGCGGTCCGCGTCGAGGGCGATCTCCTCGCCGGTCTCGAGGCACTTGATGTAGATACCCCAGGTGGCGTTGACGGAGCGGGTGATCCGCTGGATGTTGCTCTCCAGGCGCGCGAGGGGCGGGGCGGGCTGGGCCGCGGGCGGCTGCGCCGCAGCCAGGGTTGCCAGGCACAACAGGAAGCAGCTTCTCATGATGGAAAAACGATAGCACGCCCCGAGGTCTTAGAATAGTGAGAGTCTTGTCTCATACAAGATGAGCCTGGAGTGGGGGTGCGTTTCTCATACAAGATGAGCCTGGAGGAGCGATCCGGCATGCTGGGAGTTGATCATCAGCATGCAAGCACCAGAGAAGTTGAGCCTGGAACAGATCCGGGCGTTTTTGG
>JAIQEX010000189.1 GCA_020073615.1 Terriglobia bacterium | reverse complement strand
TATTGGTCCCCGCATCCGCTCCGCCGGCGGCAGCATCGCCCGCCTGGTTCACACCGACGCGCTGGAAGCCCTGCTGCTGGGCCATGGCCTGCCGCAGCGAGGGGCGGCCATTGGCGGACTGCGCGTTCCCATTTTGCGCGCCACGTCCCGGAGTATTCCGGGCACTCGCTGGCGCCGCCGATTTCTTCGCCGCGGGCGCGGGATTTTGCGCCGCGGGGGCAGCCGGCGCAGCGGCCGCCGGGGACGCCGCGGGCGCCGGTGTCGCGGCTGCCGCGGCAACGGGCGGCGCCGCCTTGGCGGGCGCGGTGATGGCCTCGAGCGAAAGGAACTGCAAATCCCACTCCGCCCGCGGCGCTTCGGCGGCCACGCCTATTTCCTTGGTGAGTTTCGCGAAGCCCAGCATCTCGACGCTGACGGTCCACACGCCATCGGCGAGGTCGGGAAACGTGTACATCCCGCGCTCATCGCTGGTGGTGACGACTTTCTTATCGCCCGCGGTGGCGGTTACCGTGGCGCCCGGGATGGGCAGCCCACCGGACTTCACAGTGCCGTGGTGTTCCGAAGCCAGCACGCCCGTCACGGCGATACAGGCGGCGAAAAGGCGCCCCAGATTGGTGTAAAAGCGCTTGGGGGACATGGGATGACACCCTTCAAGGCGAAGGGAAAGGGGATAATGTTACTCCTCGCATCCGCGATTCGGGGCATCGGCGGGCCAGCGCAAAAATTGGAACTCCGTGCCCTCAGCGGTGGAAAGGGTCTACGGACTGAAGCAGCTTATTGAGAACGATGCAATAGCTGGTGAAAAGTGTCCCGTTCCAAGACTCTGGTCAAGATCGGCTGCCCTTTGAAGCTGAAAACGTGCAGCTCCGCAGAATAGTCCGGAAGCCGCTTGATCGAATCAAACCCGCGGACTGTGATGCTCAGCGTGCCGTGCCCATTGGGCGTTAGCGTCGATAGCTGCAATTGAACCTCCACGAAGCGCAACGCGATTGAGTAGCCTTGTGACACGACGGTCCGCAACCCGGCCTCCGGATGGGGGTCCCGCAAAATCACGCCCCGGAGCTTCGCGCCAGAACCACGGCGTCCAGTCCATCAATCCGAAGGGAACCGGATCCGCTGGCGAGCTTCCCGCCGACCTGAAGGTAAATCGGATCGCCAGCCGTGCGGATGGGGCTGTAATAAAAACTGCGGAACCCATCTTCCACCTGCGGCGGGCCTTGCGCCCAGGTCCTCACCGCCGGCCGCCAGGTGCACAAGCTTTGGCCGTCCTCCCCCGACAAGGTGAAGATGATGCGCTGGTGCACTGTGGGAGCCAGATGCAGCGCGGCGCCGTTCGCAACCGCGACCCGTTCGCCGTCAGTTTCCATAAACAACGGCGGCGAATCCGTGGGTGTGTCAGGAGATACTTCGAGGAAGACAGTAACCGGGTCGTGTTGAAACAACGGCCAGGGCAGCGTGACATTGACGGTCACGGGCGAAATGGAAAAATGAGCGGACAACGTGAGCCATCTTTGCTCTTCCTGAACCGTGCAGGCGCCCTGGCCAAAGGCCAACCGGGAACACATTGCCGCGAGCAACAGCACCGGCATCAATTTGGAGTTGATGAATCGCCACCGACCGCGCATCTGGCGCCTCCCCACGTGAGTAAGGCGAGCTCACCAGATAAAGCCACATCGGAGACGCCGATCAGCGCTTCTCGAAGAACAGGTAGTACTGATAGGGCAGGATATCGAGCCGCTTGGCGAGCGTGAAGCCGGCGGCGCGAAGCTCGGCGATGACTTCGTCCTCCGAGAGTTTCATTTCGGGCGGCGGTCCGACGGGCAAGTCCTTCTTATAGAAATCGACCACCACGATGCGGCCGCCCGGCTTCAGCGCATTGATCAGCCTGGGATAGTACGCGGCGCGGCTCGCGATGTGGTGCAGCACGTCGCAGAAGAAAATGACGTCGACCGAGCGCTCCGGGAGCCGCGGATCGTCGGGAGCGGCCAGGACGGCGGTGAGGTTCGCCGGGGCGTCCTTGCGGACGATGTCGAGCAACTTATCGTCGATATCGACGGCGTAGACCTTGCCCGCGTGGTTGGCGAAGCGGCGCGCGAAATAGCCCGTGCCCGCGCCGATATCGGCGATGGCATCGGCCGGTTTGAGCCCCAGCGCCATCACCACGTCATGCGGCTTCTGCCACTCGTCCCGCGAAGGATCTTCCAGGACCTTGGCATACTCGGCCGACGACGGCGGGTGATGCTGATGGGCCACCTGCGCCAGGGTAATCGCCGCAAAAACTAATAAGGCCGCGTAGACTTTCATAGCTTCCCTCGCCCTCAAGCATAGACGGCCCATGTGGCATTGTCGATAGCAGGGAGGGGCGGGGGAGGCGCGACGCACAATGCGGCCCGTAAGAGGATTTCGTTGCGGCGGCCGTAGGGCGTCACAGTCCCACGCTTTTGAGCGCCGCCTCCAGAACCGCCGGGCTCTTGGCGCCCAGGAAAAAGCGCACCACTTTGCCTTCGCCATCGATGAGGAAGACCGACGGAATGGCGCGCACGCGATACAGGCGGTGGGCCTTGCCGCCCGAATCGTCGACGGTCGGAAAGGGCAGTCCGTTCTTGTCGGCGAACTTGCGCGCCGTTCCCTTGCCCTCGTCGTTGATCCCCAGCACCACCAGTCCCCTGCCTTTGAACTGCTCGTGGAGACGCGCCACCTCCGGCAACTCGCGCCGGCAGGGCCCGCACCAACTGGCCCAGAAACTGAGGAGCACCGGGTGGCCGCGCAATTCCGCCAGGTGCACGCGCTCGCCCTCGATGGTCTTCAATTCGAAATCGGGCGCGGGCTGGTTGAGCAGGAACGAGCCGGTCTGTCCGGGGATGGGAACCGCGTCCACCAACTCGGCCTTCTTCGGCGGCTCGAATACAAATGCCGCCGCCGGAAGGTCCTCGTCCAGGCGCAGACTGCTGAAATCGAATATTGCCCGAAGAAACGTTTTCTCGCCCTTGTCGATGGACACATGAGCGGCCAGCACGCGGGCGACGGCGAAGGTCTCCGGATCGAGCGTGATCTCCGTGATATCGCGGCCGCCGCGGGCATCGCTCTTCGAGACCGCGCGCAGCACCGGCCAGGTATGCTTCTTGCCCTGGTACTTGACGCTCTCGGTGCCGTTGAAGTCGGCCATTTCGGTGGTTTGGGCGAGGCGGGTGAGGTCGGAAACCAGGGTGCGCGTGAACCGCTCGCTGAGTTCGCGCTCCTCGTCGGAGCCGCCGTCCTCGCCGTCTTCGATTCCCGCCGCTTCCGTCTCGGTATACTTCTTCAGCGCGGGAACGTAGGCCCAGCTCTTCTCGCCGTCGCTGACGAGCACATAAGCGTCCTTGCCGGCGGGCTCGAGGCGCAGCGAGAATTTGCCGGCCGGCCCGGCCGCATAACTGGCCCTGGCGGCGCTCAGCAATCGTGGCGAGCCGCCGGAGCGCCAGCTCTCGACCTGCACGTGCGCGTCGAAGGCGTAGGCGCGGGCGGCGCCGCACCGGGCCGCCAGGCCGCGAACCAATTGGGCGGCATTGAGAGGCGCGCTCTGTGCACTGGCCGGGCGCAGAACGCAGAACAGGATGAGGCAGACGGGAACGACGGTGCGCCGTAGCATCAAAATATGCTCCAAGACCTTAATATCTGGAATTATAACAAGTATGCGGCCGGCCTGGAGCGGCAACAATACAGGGTCATACTAAGAAGTATGAAGACGGCGATTTCCATCCCCGACGACTTGTTCCGGAGCGCAGAGTGGCTGGCACGGCGAACCGGGAAATCGCGAAGCCGGTTGTTCAGCGACGCGGTCAGGGAGTACCTGGCGCGGCATGTCGACGAAGAGGTCACCGAGGCCATGGATCGCGCTTGCGCGGAGGCGGGCAGTGAGGCGGCCGATCCATTCGTATCGTCGGCTGCCCGCCGCATTTTGGAGCGAAGCGAGTGGTCGTTATCGAGTTTCGCAAACTGTAGTGACAGCGGCGGTCGGCGACGACCGCCGCGCAGGATGCCATCCTGCCCCACTGGGGTGTAACCCTGCCCCCGCCTACCGGGGCCGGACCGGGACCTCGGAGGCCCGGTCGCAAGGTGGAGTTGCTGCTGGCGGGAATCGATGTCGTCTGGGGGAAAGTAGAAGCCCCGTGCGGGACGGTGGGAGTCAGGGGCGGGCCGGGGAGGCCCCCCCCCACGCTCTACATCTGCTCGATGACCTGATATCCGGCTGGGACCTGGAACAGGACCGGGCTCGGTTCGCTGCGGCTGACGTTGGTCAGTTTGAAGACCTCGTCGCCGGTGCGCGGGTCGCTGTGGCGGGTCATCATGACGGTCTGCAGCTCGGGCGAATACCAGCGTTCGCTGACCATCTGGATGGGCCGGTCGTTGCCGATCGCGCCGGCTTCCAAAGTCTGGGTGGTGCGGGTTCCCTCGGCATTGACGCCCTCAATTATCTGCTTGCCCAGGGACTCGGTCTGGCCGGGGGAGCGCTCCAGCTTCCTGCGGATCTCCACGGTCTGCGCCATGGGGCCGTCGAGTGAGATCCACCCCGGCGCGGCAGTCACGATCTGCGCTCTGGCGGCAGCGTCGGCCTCCCTGGCAAAGGCTTCGGCCCGGGCTGGGCCCTCGCCTGACGATCCGGAGACGCGCATCGAGTAAGTGGCGGTGATCGCTTCGCCATTGCCGTTGCGCACGAAGACATAGTTCATGCCCGGCAACTTACGAGCCGTTTGTGTCTTCACGTCGAGGGAGTAACTCACTCCGGCCACGGGATCGAAGATGGTAATCCCTTCGGGATTCTCGCGGCGGGTCCTGCCATCGCTGTCGCGAAAGACGTTCACCTGGCTCTCATGGTGAATGCGCGTCCCGTCGGCCAGCATCTGCGTGCTCTCGTTGACCTCGGTCGCCGAGTAAGGCGCACCTTTCACGGCGCTGCCCATCACCGCACCCTTGGTCGCCAGCACCTTTGCGTGGGTGATCAACTGCTCGAGCTCGGCCTTTTGCTTATCCAAGGCGCCGTTGTCCTGCGCCGCGGCGCCAGCCACGAATCCTGCCAGAATTGCTGCGATTCCGTAAAACCGTTTCATGTTTCTTCTCCTTCCGAAGCTACTTGTCGCCCACCAGGCGGATGGCATGCGCGCGGCCATCCGGCCCCACAATGACGTCCGCTTTCACTTCCGCGGCGCCCAGCGCCACGCGCATCACGACGCCGTTCTGAATCGGTTCGTCGTCCAAAGACAGGTAATAATCGGCGCGCAGGAGCGGCCGTTGCGGCGCGCGCCGGCGCGGCACAATGCGCCGGATGACCGCGGGGCTGACTTCGGCCGGCTGCTCGGCCGCAGGCGGCGGCGCCGTCACCGGCGGCTGCGGCGGGGCCAGATGGGCCTGCTGTTCGGTCCGTTTGGGCAGCATCACAAACGCCAGTGCCAGGGTCGCCGCCAAAGCCAGAGCCGCCACTGCCCAGCGCCCGCGCATGCCGGCGCGGACCCGTACGGGCTGCACCCAGGCGACTTCCTCGGGCTCGGGCAGCAGTGCCACCAGCTCCAGGACTGAAGCCGCCTGCCGCGCCAGTTGCCGATGCCGCTCACGGCAGGGCACGCAATTCTCCAGGTGCGCCGCCAGCCGGTCCATATCCTTCGCCGGCAGTTCGCGGTCGCAATAGGCCCGCAATTCTCCTTCCGACCAACACTCCGTCATAGGTCACCCCCGTAGCGGGCGCGATACCGGCGCGCGAACTCCGCCTCGGCGCGCGCCAGCGTGGTACCCACCGAGCCCGGCAGGATGCCGAGCGACTGCGCCACCTCGCGGTACGCCAAACCGCTCGCGCGCAGCAACAACAGTTGGGCGTCGCGGGGCTTGAGAGCCGCCAGCACGTCCCGTACGCGGGCGCAACGCTCCTGGCGCAGCATGTCGTCTAGGGCGCCCGAAGGGGCCGCCACGCGCAGGCTCTCCACGCCGGCCTCTGCCTCGCGGCGGCGCCGCCGCGCGTTCATGCGCAACGCATCAAAGCCCGCGTTGATGGCTACGCGGTAGAGCCACGCGGTAACGCGGTCGCGGTCTCCGGCCATGGCCGGACGCTGCGACAGCTTGCAAAACACGTCCGCGGCGATCTCCTCGGCCTGGCCGCGATCGCCCGCCAACCGCGCCAGCATGCCGACCACGCGCGGGTAATGCTCGCGAAACACGGCATCGAACCAGGCGCCGGCGCGATCCTTGCCGCTGGAACCGGCGCCGGCCGGGCTCAGGGCCAATTCCTCGGCGGGCTGCACACCTCTAATTACGATATCCACGGCGGCTTTATGACAAGAATTTTAGCGTGTTGCGGGCGATAACGGGCCGGACGGGAAACCCTCGCTAGAAACTGAGCTGCGTTCCCAACTGAATGCGCCGGCAGTTGGAGGTCTCGCGGAAGAGGCCGAGGGTGGTGGCCTGGCCGAACAGCGGCGAAGACAGGTTGCCCACGAATCCGCTGCGCGTGACGTGGTTGAACACGTTGTTCACCAGCACGTTGAAATTGGCGCTGAAACGGCGCTCGCCGCCGCCGCCGCCGGTCCCGCCGGCCGGGCGCGGACCAAGCGACACGCTGGCGGGAGCCATGCCCGGATCGACGGCCGCGGCGCCCTTGCCGCCGCCCTTGGTTCTGCCGAAGGCGATGGTGCGTCCTACGCGCATGTTCAGGTTCCACATGCCGTCGCCGGTCAGGAAATTGCGCGGCACGACGGCCTGGCCGGGGAGCGGGTTGGTGTCGAAAGCGCCGAAGCGCGTCGAGACGACGCTGGGGCGGGCGATGTCGGTGGCGAAGGCCGGCCGGTCGTTGGCAATGGTGTCGCCGTTGAGGTCGTGGCCGCTGATCAGGTTGTAGGGCGCCCCGGTGGCGAGCACCAGTTGCGGGTTCATGCGCAGGCCGAAAGGTCCCAGGAAGGACCCGATGATGAGGCCGAACTGGTGCCGCTGGAAGGAGGCACGCCCGTAGTCCTGCCGGAAGTTGTAAGGGTTGGAGGGCATGCCGCTGTTATCCACGTCGCTGTTGGCGCTGGAGAGCTCGTACGCCACATTCAACGAGACCCTCTTGCTGAAGGCGGTGTTCACGCTGGCGAGGAACATGTTCATATTCATGATGCCGCCGGTCTCGTAGCGGAACAGGTTGCCGGCGGCGTCGCCGAACGGCCGCACCCCTTCGGTGGCCTGAGTGGGAAGAAACGTCCCCGCAAGCGGCGCGTTGATGTTCACCGTCTGCAGGGCGTGCAGGGCGTGCACATTAATGTACGTGGTGACGAGCGTGGTCTTCCGCGGCAACTGCCGTTCCAGGCTGAGGGCGCTTTGCAACATGTAGGGCGCGCGCAGACGCTGGTCCAACTGGTAGGTGTTGAGCGGTTGCTGCTGCGCGTTGAGCGCGGCCAGCGGCGGGACGTTGGGGAAGAAGTCCGGACTGACGACCACGAACTGCCGCTGGTTGACGCCGTTGAAGCGCAGCGCCTGCAAAGTGAGGTTCTGGGCGACGCGGTCGTAGAACATGCCAAAGCCGCCGCGGATGACGGTCTTCGAGGGCTTGCCGTTTCTGGCTTTGGGCGACCACGCCAGGCCCAGGCGCGGGGCGAAATCGCGCCAGTCGTGAATGTTGCTCTGCGTCTCGTACCGCACGCCCACGCTCAGCGTGAAATTGGGCTTCATGCGCCAGTCGTCCTGCGCGAACAGGCCGACATCGGTCTGGGCGACGGAACCCAGCGGGTTGCCGCCGGCGATGGAGAACTGCGAGGCGCCGCCGCCCAGGGCGCGGATCTGCGCCGCGGTATCGCCCAGTTGCTGGAACAGGAGGGTGCGGCGGTACTGTTCGAGCGAGCTGATCGGCGTGGTTTGGGGCGCGCCAGAGGCATCGGTCACCACCTGGCTGGCGGCGTCGAGCACGGGCGCGTTGCCCACGCCGAAGAAGGTGAAGGTGCCGCCGAAATTCGCGGGCGAAAGGTCCGAGATACTGTTGCGCCGCGCACGGAAACCGAAGCGGAAGGTGTGCGTGCGGTGGCCGATCGACGTATTGTTCTGCAGCTCGAAATGGTTCGACAGGTTGGAGGCGCGGCCCACCTGCGAGCCCCCGCCGGTGAACGATTCGGTGACAGCGATGGCGGGAAGGGCATTGTCCCCGAACTGGTCGTTGCGGCTGCGCGCGTATTGAAAGCGGGTCTCGTTGACCGCCGTGGGGTTGAGGATCGCGGTTTCGGTAAGCTGCAGGTCCTCGCCGCGGCCGGCGCTGCTGTAGGCGCGCGAAAGCAGGCTGTACTGGCCGATGCCGTTGTTGTCGCCGGTATTGTCGAAGTACGAGAAGCGCGCCGTGAGCGTGTGGTTGGTGCTCAACTGATAATCGACGCGCGGGCCGATGTTGAAATCGCGGCGGGGCGTGACCACGGAGGTGCGCACCGGGGTCTCTAGCAGCGTTGCGGGGTCGAGCGTATCGGCCACGATGAGCGCGTCGTTATCGATGTTGCGCCAGTTGAAGCTCAGGAAGAACGAAGCGCGGTGGCTGAGCGGCCCGCTCAGGTTGGCGTTGAACAGGCGGTTGGAGTAATCGGGCTTGTTGGTGACAAACGGATTGCGCGAATTGAAGGCGCCGTCGCTGTCGTTGACGCCGAAGCCGCCGCGGAACTTGTCGCTGCCCGGCTTGGTGAAAATCTCGATGCGGCCGAAGCCCAGGTGGTCGTACTCGGCGGAGAAGGGATTCTGGTTGATGCGGATCTCGCGGATGGCGTTCTTGGGAGGTAACTGGCCGCCGCTGAAGCCGTCCACGAAGAGCTGGCCGCCGTTGGGCCCGGCCGCCGGGCCGGCGAGGGCCTGCAGCATGTCGTTCAGGTCGTCCGGATCGTCGGGGAGGGCTTCCAGATCGGTGCCTTTGATCACCAGCGCCGAGGCGTTGTTATCGGGCTCCACGCTGACCGAGGGCCCCGGCTCGCCCTTGACCGTCACCTCCTGCTTTTCCAGGGTGACAGTCATCTGGATGGGTAGCTCGGTGGTCCCTTCGGCGATGGTGACGGCCTTTTCGAAGCGGGCGAAGCCGGGATACGAAACCCGCACTGTGTATTCGCCAGGCGCCAGGGCGGAGAACTGGTAGCTGCCGTCGCTTTGCGTCAGGGTGGACTTCGGGTCGCCGGCCCCGGCGAGCGAAACCGCGGCGTGGGGGATGACGGCTCCCGAATGATCGGTCAGCACGCCTTTGAGCGTCCCCGAGGTTTGCGCCGCGGCGGAAGCAATCAGCACGGCGGCCAGGCACAACAGGCGGAGGGTTCGCGGTTTGAGCATGGGTCTCGTCTCTCCGAACGCTTACATGAAATACGCTCGTGGCTTCGTTTGGTGCCGAAAAAAGTGGGGGGGTTGCGGCGGCGAAGGAGAGGGGGCCCGCCGCCTGCACATGCCGGGATTGCTGCATCTCCCGCTGGGGCAATCACAGATCAGTTTCTTTAACACGGTGGCGTCGCCCGGTGCCGTAACTTCCGCGGCCTACAGCTTTTCGCTGTCCACCTCTTCGCAAGCCGTGGATGGGCTCAGTTCGACCCTCGCAGACAACGTCGGACCCGATAGCGCGGCGTTCTTTTCAGGGGTTCTGAGCGAAACCATACCGGGAGGCATCCTGACGATCACCGGATCCCCATTCGTCGATAACCCTGCCAATGGCAACCTCTTGTTGGATATTCTGATCTCGGGTCAGCCGACGGCCGAGGCGGCCATCACTGTCTTCATGGACGAGTCTGACGGGTCTGCCGGGACTACGGGCCGCGCACTTGTGATCGATGGCGTAGGATCGGTGAACGGGCCAGGCTTGATTACCGGGTTCACATTTGATGCCGCCGGCGGTTCGGTTCCGGAACCGGGTACCTGGGGCCTCCTCGGCGCCGGCCTGGTTGCTTTGCGAGTAGTGACACGACGCAGAAAACAGAGAAGCGAAGGGATTTAGATCCCGGCTCCGTGCCAATCCTGAGTTCTTACTGGCCACTTACCGCGGAGATCTTGTCGACGACGATCGCATTGGATCCGCCGCGCGTTGGATCCGCCGCGCGTATAGATTCTTAAATCGGAGATCGTAAACAAGAATACTTCAACATTTTTGGTGTAACATCACGCTGCAGCAAGCAGGTCAACGATTTGCTGGATGGCCTTGTCGGCCTTGTGATAGGCAGCTTCGAGTTTGCTCTCGGGCCGGTGAGCGGGGTCGGGCTGGTGGTGGAAGCAACTGTTGGCAAGTGGACCGCAGAGACGCTTGTGGAAG
>JAIQEX010000188.1 GCA_020073615.1 Terriglobia bacterium | reverse complement strand
TCGTCGTAGCTCATGCGCGTGAACGGCGCCTGGATGGCTTCGAGTTTGGACACGTCGCGCTCCAGGCGCTTCAGCTCCTCGCGCCGGTTCTCGAGCACGCGGCCCACAATGAAAACGATCATCTCCTCGGCCACGCGCTTCACGTCTTCGAGCGTGGCATAGGCCATCTCCGGCTCCACCATCCAGAACTCGGTGAGGTGGCGCCGCGTCTTGGATTTTTCGGCGCGGAAGGTGGGCCCGAAGCAGTACACCTTGCCAAAGGCCATGGCGGTGGCTTCGTTATAGAGCTGGCCGGACTGCGTGAGGAAGGCCTTGGCGTCGTCGAAATAATTCACCTCGAACAGCGACGTGGTGCCCTCGCAGGCCGCCGGCGTGAAGATGGGCGTGTCCACCAGTGTGAAGCCATGCGTATCGAAGTAATCGCGCACCGCTTTGACCACCTCGTGGCGTACGCGGATGATGGCGTGCTGGTGCTGGCTGCGCAGCCAGAGGTGGCGGTGGTCCATCAGGAAGTCGATGCCGTGCTCCTTGGGCGTGATGGGGTACGGGTCCGCTTCCGGCACACGCTGGACGACCTCCACGTTCTCGACGTCCAGCTCGAAGCCGCCGGGCGCGCGCTGTTCGGCGCGCACCTTGCCGGTGACGATGATGGAGGATTCCTGCGTGAGGTTCTTGATGGTCTCGAACAGCTCCTCCGGGAGGGCGCTCTTGACGGCCACGCACTGCATCAGGCCGGAGCCGTCGCGCAGAATCGGGAAGGCGATCTTCCCGGAGCGGCGCAGGTTGTAGAGCCAGCCGGCCAGTTGCACGGTTTCGCCGGCATGCCGGCCAGCCTCGGCGATGGTGACTCGCGGAATCATGCGGCCATCTCCTCCAGGCGGTCGAAGATCTCCTTGACGCTGTCCAGTGGGTGGGCGATGTCGGGCCGTTCCTTGAGCTCCAGCAGCAGGGGATACTGGCCGTCGCGGCCGTGCAGCAACTGCATGGTGTTCTGCCAGTCGATGGTGCCGCCCGTGCCCAGCACGGGAAACAGGTGGCTGTCCTCCTGGCCGTTGTTGTCGTGCACGTGCGTGGAGCGGATGCGGTCCTTCATGAGGTTGAAGGCCGTCTCCACACCCTCGCCGATATTGGCGTGGCCGGTGTCGAAGACGTAGTCCAGGCCGATGTGCGTCAACTCCTCGAATTGCAGGAGCTTCTCGGCGCTGGACAGCTCGTTGGGAATGTTCTCGAGCAAAATGTTGACGCCGCGCTGCCGGGCGAACAGGCTCAGCTCCTCGAGCGCGGAGAACGCGGCGTCGAACTTGCGCATATCGAATTCCTCGCCGCCCACGCCGATGTGCTGGATCAGGTAGCGGAAGGGAATTATTTCGGCGATTTCGAGCGCGCGCTTGATCTCGTCCACCATGTGCAGGCGCTGCCCCTTCACCAATTCGGTGATGGTGATCACCGCGTGCGGGCCGCTCCGGCCCCAGATCTCGTCGGTATACATGGGCGAATGCAGCGAGTGCAGTTTCAAATCGGAGTCGCGAAACCAGTGGCCGAGCTCGGCGATCTGCGCCTTGTCGCGATAGTCCAGGTGCTGGCGCGCGCAGAAGATCTCCACGGCGGGAATGCCCGCCTGCTCGATGCGGCCCAACAGCGCGGCCGTCAGGCGATGGGCGACGAACAGATGCGTCGACAGTACATGGTTCATCGGGTGGTTAGTGTCCTTCCGCCGTGCCCTCGGTCCGCGGATCGGGCGCGCCTTCGAGCCATCCGTTGTTGAACCGGATGGCCGCGACCTCGCCCTGCGCGCCCGAGCGCTTCACCGTGTAGCCGCGCTTTTCCAGCAGAGCGATGGTATCGGGCGAATAACCCGCCTCCATGCGCAACTCGTCGGGCAGCCACTGGTGATGGAAGCGCGGCCAGTTCACGGCGTCCTGCACGTTCATGCCGAAGTCGATCGCGTTGACCATCACTTCCAGCACCGAGTTGATGATGGTGGGGCCGCCCGGCGAGCCCAGCACCATCCAGGGCTTGCCGTCGCGCAGCACGATAGTGGGCGTCATGGAAGAGAGCGGCCGCTTGTTGGGCTGTATGGCGTTGAATTCGCCCTGGATCAGCCCGTACATGTTGGCCTCGCCCGGCTTGGGCGCGAAATCGTCCATTTCGTTGTTCAACAGGAAGCCCAGGCCGGCGGCGGTCACGCGGCTCCCGTAGCCGCCGTTGAGCGTGTAGGTGACGGCCGCGATGTTGCCTTGGCCATCGGCGATGGTGTAGTGCGTGGTTTCGGCGGATTCGTGCGCGGCGAAGACGCCCGCGTGCACCTGGCTGCTGGGTGTGGCGCGCTCGGGGTCGATGGACCCGCGCAGCTTCAGAATATAAGCGGGATCGAGCAGCGCGGCCAGCGGGACCTTCACGAAATCGGCGTCTCCCAGGTGTTCGGCGCGGTCGGCGAAATAGCGCCGCATGGCCTCGGTCATGTAGTGGACCGCGGTGGCCGAGCCCGCACCGGCCTTTTCAAATCCGGTGCCTTCGAGCACGCCCAACATCTGAAGAAGGCCCACCCCGCCGGAGCTCGGTGGAGGCGCGGTGACGATGGTGTAGCCGCGGTAGGCGCCCGTCAGCGGCGGCCGCTCTACCACGGTGTAATTCTTCAAGTCCGCCAGGGTGATGAGGCCGCCGTGCTCCTTCATATCCTGCGCCAGAAGGCGCGCCGTTTCGCCCTCGTAAAAGTCCCTGGCGCCGAGCCGCGCGATGCGCTCGAGCGTGCGCGCCAGTTCCGGCTGCACCAACGTTTCGCCGGGCTCGTAGAACTTGCCGTCGCGCAGGAAAATGCGGTTCGACTCGGGAAAGCGGCTCAAGCCGCGCGCGCCGCCACGGAGCGAGCCGGCGCTCCCATAGGAAAGCGGAAACCCCTTGGCGGCGAGCTCGACGGCGGGCCGCACCAATTCCGCCAAGGGCTTGCTGCCGTACTTTTTCGCGGCGTACTCCAGGCCTCGTACCGTGCCGGGCACGCCCGCGGCGCGGTAGCCGATGGTGCTGTCCTCGGTGGCCTTGCCCGCGGCATCCAGGTACATGTTGCGCGAGGCGGCTCCCGGTGCGCGCTCGCGGAAATCGAGAAACGTGGTGCGTCCGTCGGCCAGGCGCACCAGCATGAAGCCGCCGCCTCCGATGTTCCCGGCGGTGGGGTGGGTCACGGCGAGGGCGAACCCCACAGCCACGGCGGCATCGACGGCGTTGCCGCCCGATTGCAGAACCGCGAGCCCGATGGCCGTGGCGTGGCGTTCCCTTGTGACCACCATGCCGTGGCGCGCGCGCACCGGCTGCGCGGCGAGAACGGGGATGGCGGCCGCCAACAGCAGAAGCAGTATGCGGCGCATAGATCTCGATTTTACCCTGCCGGGGCCATGGCGCGGCGTCTCCGCCATTCAAACAGCACCACGCCCGCCGCCACGGAGACGTTAAGCGACGAAATCCGCCCCGCCATGGGGATGCGCACGAGCACGTCGCAATGCTTGCGTACCTGCTCGTGGAGGCCCTTGCCCTCGCCTCCCAGCACCAGCGCCGTGGGCCGCGAGTACGCGGCCTGGTCATAATCCTCGGTGCCGCGCTCGTCCAGGCCGTAGATCCAGAAGCCGCGCTGCTTCAGCTCTTCGAGAGTGCGGTTGATGTTGGTGACGCGCACCACGGGCAGGTACTCCAGCGCGCCCGCCGCAGCCTTGGCCACCACGTCGGTGATGCCGGCGGCGCGCCGCTCGGGCACGATGGCGCCGCCCGCGCCCGCGGCGTGCGCCGTGCGAATGATGGCGCCCAGGTTGTGCGGGTCCTCGACGCCGTCGAGCACCACCAGCAGCTCGGCTTCGGCTACCGACTCCAGCTCGGCGTACTGGCGGGCGGCGCCCATCGCCACCACGCCCTGGTGCGCCGCGGTGCCGGCCAGGCGGTCGAGCGCCGCGCGCGGCTCAAAGCGCACGGGTACCGCGGCGCGGCGCGCCAGGTCGATAATCTCCTGCAAGCGCGGCCCGCCGGCGCCCTGCGCCACCAGCAGGCGGTCGAGCGGGTGATTGGCTTTCAGGGCCTCGGCCACGGGGTGTATGCCAGCCAGGATGGGCATGGGCAGCCCGATCACTCCTCGGGCCGGATGTTGAGGCCGTTGTTGAACCGGTTGGTGAAGTTGGCGAGGGCGGCTACCAGCGTAATCTCGACTACTTGTTCGTCGTTGAAGTGCTCGAGCAGCGCCGCGCGGGAGTCGTCGGCCGTGGCCGTCTGCGTCAGCTCGCGCGCGTAGCGGATGGCGGCGCGCTCGGGCTCGGAAAACACGTGGTCCTGTTCGGTTTGGATGGCGCGCACCTCCTCCTCGCTGACGCCCGCCTTCTTGCTGCCGGCCACGTGCGCCGCGGTACAGAAGGCGCACTCGTTGGCGTAGGAGCAGGTCATATAGACCAGCTCCTTTACGCGGCGGTCCACCGAACCCGCTCCTACTACGGCGCCGTAGAACGGCACAAATGTCCGGAGGACCTCCGGGCGGTTGGCCATGGTGCGGAAAAACGGATTGGCCCGTTTGGCTTTGGCCTCGAGGCTCGCCAGGAAGTCGTTCCGCTCCGGCTCAATCATCTTGATCGCAGTCGCCATGAGAACAGTATGGCAAAAGCGGGGGCGGGGACTGTAGCCCGCCCGGCTTGCGGAGCCGGCGGCCACGGGCCGCTGTGCGCCGGATCTCCAAGTTAGTTTGCCAGGCCCGGAAATTAACAAGTATCGATTGACTTTGCACACAAGTTCATGTGATGATGATTCGCCGCCAAAAGGGATGCACTGACCGGTGTCTGTGGGGTTCTCGCCCTGAGAATCTAAACGTCAAAAGTCTGTCGAAGGAGTTAGTATGCAAAGCTTCAAAAGTGCTTTCGTTCTTTCTGCGCTTACAGTCACAATTTGCAGCTCGTTACTCTTCGCGCAAACCGCGCCCCCTGCCGACCTTGTGGTGCCGCCCGGACCGCCTGCCTATGTGAAGGCCGGGCCGGTGGATGGCAGCCAGATCGATCCCGGCACGCCGGTGTCGGGGATTACCCTCTCCATGCCGCCTAACGGGGCGAGCTCCAGCGCCATCTTTATGAACTCGACGTTCGGCCGCTCGTCGTCAAGCGGAAACACGATGGCTCACAATCCTCGCAACAACACCGGAGGAACCATCGACGGGCTGACCACGGTGTCGACTTTCGCCGGTGCGTTCGCCGCGCAGGCGGGCCCCTTCACGGGGGACGTGTTCCCGTTCGTCATGTTGGGAAATCACCCCGCCGCGGGAGGCACCACCACCTTCACCACCAACATATCCGAGGTTTCCTTGACGCTGCTGAATGCCGATGGCACGGTCTTAACGACGGTGCCGTTCGCGCCCTTCGAAACCCTTACGCTGAATTCGCCCAACTTCCAGGACGCAATGTATAGTTCCTCACCGTCGCCCACTCAGTTTGCGGACGCCGTGCAACGCGCCGAGTTTTTTCATACCCTGCAGCCTGGACAGCCCTGGCACACGCGCCTGTCTCCCCTGGTGGTGAACCGGGTCAACATCACGGTACCCCGATTTGTGAACATTCGTCTGGGGAACGGACAGATTATACAGGCCCGGTCATACTTCATCGGGACCGCCGCCGACGGCAGCACGTTTGTCCTGATGCTGGACCTGCTGTTCAACTTCTTTTTCAGCAACGAGGTCGTAAACGAGATCAACCTGGGCAACTTTCAGACCGATGCGCTGAATCTAGCGGCGTTTCCAAACACGTTTCTGTTCTCTCTCAACGTCAACAGTCCGAACACTCCCGGCGGTTGCTGCGTGCTCGGCTTCCATACGTATTTCTTCGACCCGACGGTGGTGCCGCAGCCTCGCTGGCTGAGTCTATTTGCAAGCTGGATCTCGCCCGGACTGTTCGGCGCCGGCTTCCAGGACGTGCTGGCGCTCTCGCACGAGATCTCGGAAACCTTCGACAACCCGCTGCTCTTCAACCCCGCGCCGGATTGGCAGTTCCCCGGGCAGCCGCCCAATTCAACCGTCTGCCAGAACAATCTCGAGTCCGGCGATCCGGTAGAAGTCTTGCCGAACGCCGCTTTCCCGGTGACCCTAAGGGTCCGGGACAAACCGTTCACCTACCACCCGCAGAACGAAGCACTCCTGCAGTGGTTTGAGATGGGAGCGACATCCAACGCGATTGGCGGCGCATTCAGCTATCCGAATACCGCCGTTCTTCCGCATTCCGCAGTGCCCTGTCCACAGTAGAGAGTTCGCGGCTCGGTGGCGCGTGCGCGGCCCCGGCGGAAGGTGGGCCGCGCGCGAGCCAATCAAGCCGATAGCGCGCGGATGAACTCGATATCGCCCTCGACGAAATCGAAGCGGGCGAGATTCCTCCGGGGCTCCCACCGCATCTCCTCGAAGATCAGGTTGCGGGGCTCGCCGGCAAATGCCGTCACACGAAAGAAGATCAACACAATGGGGTCCCTCCCCGGATAGGTGTGGACATACCGCGTGATCTCCTCGCCGGCGGCGGAACGGATGGCGAGCTCCTCTTCCAGTTCGCGCGCCAGCGCCTGTTCCGGCGTCTCCCCGGGCTCGACCTTGCCGCCCGGGAACTCCCATTGCAGCGGGTGCGACTGCTCCGGCTTGCGGCGGCCAATCAGGATTCCCGCCGGCCTTTCGATGATCGCCGCCACCACCTGAACCATGCCAATATTGGAGCATAGATTCGAAGGGTCGCGGCTTCATGTATCCCGAGCGTCTCATCGAGCATTTTCAGCATCCGCGCAACGTGGGCGAACTTCCCCCGCCGGCGGTGACGGTGGAGGTGTCCAACCCGGCATGCGGCGACGTCCTGCGTCTTTCGGCGCGATTCGATGGCGGGGTGGTGGTGGATGTGCGGTATAAGGTGAGGGGGTGCACGGCGTCGATCGCGGCCGGCTCCGCGCTGACGGAATGGATGGCGGGGAAGACGCGGGCGGAAATTGCGGCGTTCGACCGCTCGATCGTGGATGAGGCGGTAGGAGGTTTGCCCGCCGAATCCCAGCACGCGGGGGCATTATGCGCAGATGGCGTGAAGCTGCTGCTGAAGCGTTCAGGGTAACGGGCTGAAGGCGCGGGCTTCGGAGCGCAGGCGGTCGATTTCCTGCGCCAGGGCGGCGAGGGACATGCTGCACTCTACGAAATCGCCGGTGGCCGCCCGCCGCTCGATCTGCTTGAGCACCGCCGCGGCAGCGGTGGCCCCCACATTGGCACACGCTCCTTTGGAGTAGTGCGCCAGGCGCATGCATTTCTGCGAATCCTGCTCCTGAATGGCCGATTCCAAAAGCGGAACTTGGCGCGAGGTATCGTCGATCAACGCGGCGAGAATCTCGCACATGAGTTCCTGGTCGTCCATGGTGACGTCCCGGAGTTGCTCCCGGTCCAGTACGAGTGCCGTATCGTTGCCTTGCATGTCTCCATTGTGGCAGCGGGAGGCGGCCCTGAAAATCGGCGAAAAGCCTTAGGTGGATCGGGGAGAAACCTTACCTGGGACGCACCGGGCCAAAGCGAAACGTGGTCTCCAGCGGCTCGAGTTTCCCGTTCAAAAGCGCGCTGACCACAAACCCGGGAGCCAGCGGTGTGCCGAAACGCAGATCCAGGATCTCGACCAGGCGGCCGTTTTCCGGCTCCGGGACCGGCCGGATTCGCCACAGGGGAAACTGCGAGAACGCGAGGAATTCCCGGAACGCGGCGGTACGGCCGGCGGCATCGAGTGCCGGATCGGCTTCGGGTTTGTGAAAGACCTGGGCGCGCGTGGGATCGAAATCGCTTCCCAGGTTCACGCCGGCCACCACATAGGAATCGGGCAACTCCACCAGGCCACGCCAGCGCAGGGGACTGGCGGCATCCGGCAGTGCGGCCACGCGGACCGGCGCCGCTTCCTGGTAGACGCGCGACTCCAGGACGGCCACGGCGCGGGCGTGCAGCAGGCCGCGGCCGCAATTATACAGCAGGAGAAAGACCAGCGCGAAAATGGCAAACCCGCGGCCGTAATGCCGCTCGCGCGCCGCCCCGGAAGTGATTTCCGCACCCACCAGGCGGCCCAGGAACGGTCCCGCAATGGCCAGCAGAAGGGCGGCCCAGATCCACAGATCGATCACGCCCGTGAGGTCCAGCCGCAGCCACGCGCCGGAAAACGGCAGAAGCAGGCGGACGCCGTAAATGTTCGTGAGGTCGAGCGCGAGGTGCGAGGCCACGGCGATGAGCGCGGCCAGAAAAGCTCCCATCCAGCGGAGGGGCTGGCGGCCGGCCGCGCGCACCACCAGCACCGGCAGCAGGGCCATCACGGGCATGGCGGCAAGCGAATGCGTCAGGTGCCGGTGGTAGTGCAAGTAGTTGAGCGAGCCGCGCCAGGCGGTGACAATATCGATATCCGGAGCGATGGCCGCCAGGATCACAATCGGGGTGGCTCGCGGGGTGAGACGCTTCAATCCGGCCCTGCTCAAGAACAGCCCGGTTCCGATATGCGTAAGAAGGTCCATTCCTGGCGCCGGACTACCTATTGTAAGAGGAAAAGGGGGAACGGCGGGCTGATGTCCCCCTCGAAATGGACAACTCTCATGCCGACAGCGGCAAGGGATCGGACGCTTCTTCTTCCGTTGCGAAGCGTTCCAATTCGGGGTAACGTCCGGGATCGCGGTGGATCAGGCCGGAAAAGTACTCGCTGAGCGGGAATAGCGGATAGGGCCGCAGTTCGGCGAAAACGCGGCCGAGCTTCTGCTGAATCCGGTAGACGGAATGGAAAAAATTCCCCCGGTCCATCTTCAACTGGCGACAGCACAGTTTCCAGTCTGCCCCCATGAGGAAGTGATACCGGAAGACCTGGTACTCGAAATCGTCGAGGACGCGCCGGCTGACCAGGCAGAAGTCGGCAATGTATTCCTCCCGCTTGCGGGAGTAGGAGCGCCGCGTATCGCGACCGCCCTGGCAGAACTCCAGGGACACCGAGCTGGGCTGCGCCGCAAGGGCGACGCACTCCCGAAATCGGTTATAGCAGGCCGCGAAAATGGCCCGGAATACGCAATGGCACGGCACTTCCATTCCTTTGCGTACAGGGCGGATACCCAGGCCGTGACACCAGGTGCATGACACCCTGGATAGGCCGATTGCGTTCGTTCGATTCCACTGCATTATTTGAAAATTTCCTCCTGGCGACAGCCCCCAGGCGCTGACGCCAAAGTCTAACAGCTTGTCCAAATTTACCTCTGCGGGAAAATCCGTCAATGATTTGCCGCATATTCATTGCGAATTACCCCCGAAATACCACATGTACTAGTACTCGTGAGGTACGCGTAATTCCCTTATATGTAGGTATTTAGGTGGACAACGGCGACGAACCATTCAAACGTGATTTAGGTCGATTCTTATATCGGGGGTTGAGGGAATCCAGTACTCCCCTATTTCTCCCAGCTATAGGCCTATCCGGGCACACATGAACTTTCAGGAGCTCCTCCGGCGTTTCACCGCGCACCTGCGGGAGCGGGTACGGAGCGGTGAGGTGAGCGAGCGTAGCCTGGCCCGCCTGACCGGTGTGTCTCAACCTCACCTGCACAATGTTTTGAAGGGCCAACGGGATCTCTCGCTGGAAAAGGCCGATGAAATGCTGCGCCGGCTGGGCCTGGATCTCCTGGACCTGATCGAACCCGAGGAGGTGGTCGAATGGCGGCGCCGGCATTAATTAACGGAGGCGTCGCCCGCCGGCTGTATGCTGGAATGGTAAGCGGGAGGCTGGGGACTTGGGCCGGTCGGCAAATCGGGTGCAGGCTTGGGACGCGCGGTTGACGCGGCTGGCGGAAAGCATCGACGCGCTTGTGGAGAAGGACGAAAGCTCGCTGCGGCGCGGCCGCGAGATGGGCGCAATCCGGCAAGCCGCGGCTGCGGAGTTGTACGGGGTCTGCGCGGATTTCGTGGATTCCCTCAACCGCCTGTTGACGCGCGGCGAAGTGCTGCTCGACCCGGAAGGCGCGGCCTTCGACGAAAATTCGGCCCACCTGATGCAGATCAATGTGCGCGGGCGGATCCTTCAGGTGGCGTTCGAAGCTACTCCGGACCTCACATCCACCGAGGACTTTCGCATTCCCTACACGCTCCAGGGCACCGTCCGCGCCTTCAACCAGGACCTGCTGGATAAAGACCTCATCGAGGAGCAGCTTCTCCTCTACACCGTGGAAGGCCAGAAAAGGGCGTGGCGGTTCTTCGATGCGCGAACCTATCGTTCCGGCCCCTTCGACCAGGAATATCTCGCCTCCCTCATGGAGCAGTTGGTCTGAGGGCGATGCGCGCCGAAATTCTCCCCCTCACCGCGGAGCGTCCGGCCCCGGAAGACCGGGGTCAATTGAGTTTGGAAACTTAAGCTCGCTTGTGAGAGCATACTCTACGGTCAGGCGGCAAGCT
>JAIQEX010000187.1 GCA_020073615.1 Terriglobia bacterium | reverse complement strand
TGCTTTTCGCGCTCGGCAATCTGCCGGTCCCGTTCCGCTACTTGGCGGCGGAGATCCTCAAGCTCTCGCAGCAGCCGCTCATTTTCCCGATGCAGTTGTTCGCGGCTGGCCTGGTTGGAGCGCCGATGGCTATTCGCTGCTGCTCCTTGTTGCCTCGCGCGGCGAATTGCTCTCGCACTCATCCACCATAAAGTAAACCTTTCGGCGAGATTTGTCCAGCAAAATCGGATTAGGCACGTGAACTGTTACGTTTTCTCTTTGCACCAGCGCGAATTTCGGCAATTATATACTTACATACTTACCATTTACCAGACCAAATGTGATAATCTGGCGCTCTCTGAATCGAGGTCGCCAGTATGGACGCGAAACCTGTTGCACTTAGCCCATCTGAACTATTGATAGACCTGGAGAATCCGCGCATTCCGGGAGAGGTCTCCGGACAGAGGGAAGCGTTGCGGGCCTTAGCCGAACAACAAAAGCAGAAGCTACTGACTCTCGCGCAGCACATCGTTGCGTATGGGAGTTTGAATCCAGCAGAGCTACCCATCGTGATGCAGTCGAGCGGCAGCTATATCGTTCTTGAAGGCAACCGTCGCCTGACTGCGCTCCGTGCACTGGAAACTCCAGATCTTTTTGTTGGCGCACTCCCTCCGGGGATTTTGGATGGCATTCGTTCGCTCAGCCCCAAATACCGAAGTGCTCCAATAGGAGAGGTGTATTGCATCACCGCGAGAAGCAGGGAAGAGGCCCAGCCCTGGATTGATATTCGGCATAATGGCGAGAACTTCGGGGCTGGCGTCGTACCTTGGGGATCAGACGAGAAAGCCAAAAACGCGGCAAGGCTCGGCAGACCCGTCAAACTTCACACGAGGCTTCTCGACTTCATGCAGCAAGGTGGACACCTCTCGCAGGCTGACCGCGAACGGATCAAGACAACAAATTTCGAGCGTGTTCTCAAGTCACAAGTATTGAAGGATGCCCTAGGTATCGATGCGGAAAGAGGCGGTCGCTTCACAATCGTTGGCGAGGAGGCCCACACCGTTCGCGCCCTTCGAGCACTTTTCAAGCGACTCACAGCGGCGTCCGTCAAGACATTTTATTCGCGGGCCGAAAGAGATGATTGGGTTGAAGAGTTCTTGGCTACATTGCCAGTTGTGCACGCCACTCCCCAGGCGAGTGGGGCTCCCGCTGAGGCAAGAACGGCTGCGGCCCGCGCAGCGGAGCCGACACGATCACGCGTTGTCCACCCGCGAGCAAAGTTGATCGATCCCAAGTGCCTGCTGAGAGTGAAAGACGCGCGCGTCCGTCGCATCGAAAATGAATTGCGCGAACTGCTCTTGGAGGACTTTCCGAACGCCATCAGTGTGTTGTTTCGTGTGTTCATCGAGCTAAGCGTGGATTGGTATATCGCCCAGAACCCTTCAGCAGCACCACCCGTCAAACCGGTAAAGCCGAACCCAAATAACCCAAATAAACCGAACAAACCTCGCGATCCTTCGCTTTCCCAGAAGATGCAAAGCGTCAAAGACTATCTGGTAGCAGGAGGTAAGCTGACAAAGCAAGGCGCTCAGCCCGTAAAGCGCGCGTGCGAGAACGATTCATTTCTTGGGCCCTCCGTGATCTTGTTGAACGAATACGTTCACACGTACCAGATGAATCCCAGCCCAACAGACCTTCGCGCGCAGTGGGACAGCCTTGAGCCATTTATCATCGCGGTTTGGCCGCGATGATACCCACATTGGCGGGGATGGCCAACGACGGCCACGACCCCTTACGCTTCAACTGATGCCCTTCTATACTCCATTGCGCTATCCCGGCGGCAAGCGTCGTCTTGCTCCTCTGGTCATGAGGCTTCTTGAGGAGAATCGACTTTCTGACGTGAACTATGTCGAGCCGTATACGGGTGGCGCGGCAATCGCGCTCGCACTGCTCTTTGAGGAATACGCTTCCACGATTCACATAAACGACCTGAGCAGGCCAGTGTTTGCCTTTTGGAGAACGGTCTTGGATCAGAATAAATGGCTGTGCAAGCGCATCGAGAAGGTCAGCCTCACGATGACCGAGTGGAACCGTCAACGAGCGGTTTATGACAAGCGGGATAGCGCCGATTTGGACGAATTGGGATTTGCGACTCTTTTTCTCAATCGGACGAATCGATCAGGGATCATCGCGGGTGGTGTGATCGGCGGCAAGAAGCAGGCTGGCCAGTGGGGGCTAGATGCACGGTTCGGCAAGCTCGGACTAATTGAGCGTATCAAAAAAGTGGCGCGCTATCGCGAGCGGATTCGCCTGTACCAATCAGATGCCTTAACCTTCACAAAAACGGTGGTTCCAAAAATCTCGGGAAAGGTTTTTCTGTTCTATGACCCGCCGTACATTGAGAGCGGAGAAAAGCTATATCTGAACGACTACGGGATCGAAGATCATCGGGCGCTCGCTGATAGCATCATCGCCTTGAAGAAGCCGTGGGTGGTGACGTACGATTATGCGGCTGTTGGGCATAATCTCTATCCGGCGCACCGCCGCATGGTGTACGGACTGCCGTACAGCGCCCAGGATCGATACGACGGGAGAGAAGTGATGTTCTTATCGAATGGGATTCGATTGCCAGAAGAATGGAATTATTCTGGCACGTTTGCCTTGACCCCGCCGCGTTCAGCGTATCCGCTATATGGGAAAATGGAGGGCATGAAAGCTCGCCCTGAAATGGTCGAAGGCTCAGAGGCCGCTACGCGGTTTATGTCCGCGCTCAAGACGGTCCTCTCCGTACCAAAAGCCGCCGTCCCTAATCCATTTAAGAAGGCGGAAAAGAAACCAAGAAGACCGTCCGCACCGAAGCGCTAATTAATGGCCCCTCCTGCCGGACCCCAAAGATGACTTCGTCCTGGAACTGGCAGTGGAAAGCCGGGCCGATTTCGTGCTGACCTTCAACGTCAGAGACTTCGCGGGTGCTGAGTACTTCGGCGTGCGAGTGATCTCGCGCGGGAGTTTCTTGCGATAATAGGAGAGACACCATGACCCTCAACGTGACAGTTCCCGACGCGGTGTACAGCCAGATTGCCGAATTGGCTGCGCGGCAGCAGGTGTCCGTGGAGAGGATCGTGGTGGCAGCCTTGGTTGAAAAAACTTCCGGCTGGGCCCGCGTGGAGCAAATGGCCGAACGCGGTAATCGGGAAAGTTTCCTGGCAGCGCTGGACAAAGTTCCCGCAGCCGAACCGTCTCCGGAAGACCGCTTCTACTAACGTCTGGTCAGGTTCATGAGCGGATGGGTGCGGTCGTGGCGGGGTACTCGATGAGTTGTGGGCAGCGGCCGCCGCGGTGGCCCGCCGGGATGGTTTCAATCGGACTGCTGCCGCACTGCGCCCCGTCATGCCCATGGATTCACGCGCCGTCCCGCGCACCGCTGGCGCGCCCCCCTGCGATGCTCCGCAATGCCGGGCGGTCACTCCGCCCGCAGCGCCTCAATCGGATCGCCTCTCGATGCCTTCCAGGCCGGGCGGGCGCTGGCGGCGGCGCCGAGTGCCAGAAGCAGTGCGCCCGCACTCAAATACGTCACCGGATCGCTACTATCGATTTCGTAGAGGAGGCTCGCCAGAAGGCGAGACAACCACAAGGCCGCCACCAGGCTGACCGCGAGTCCCGCGGCCAGCGGAATCATCGCGCCGCGCACGATCACGGCCGCCACGTTGCGCGGCGCCGCTCCCAGCGCCACCCGGATTCCCACTTCGTGCGCGCGCAGGGAGGCGGTGTACGACACCACGCCGTAGACGCCCACGGAAGTGAGTAATACGGCCAGGCCGCCCAGGATGGAAAAGATCCACGCCGAGAAGCGCGGCCGCCAGATGGAATCGGCAATCACGTCGCTCATGGTCTCGACCTTGACCACGGGCTGGTTCGGGTCCACGCCCCACACCGCTGTTTTCAGCGCCGCGGCGAGCGCCAGCGGGTCGCCCGAGGTCCGCGCCACAATGGTCGACATGAATGCGGCGAAGATGAACTGGCGTATGGGGAGATAAATTTCGCCCTCGGCGGGCCGGTCATAGCTCATCTGCGAGGTATTCCCGACGACGCCGACGACGGTGATCGCGGGCGCTGCCGGTTCGGGCGAAGGCAGTGTCAGGCCCAGAGGGCTGCGGTTCGGATAGAGTTGGCGCGCCAGGAACTGGTTGATGATCGCCACCCGCGGGGCGCCGGTCTGATCGGCATCGGAGAAGATGCGGCCGGCGGCCAGCGGGATGCCCATGGCGGAGAAGTAGAGCGGGCTGATGGTGCGCGTCGACGTGAGCATGGACCGGCCGTCCGGACCTTGGAGCGCGGTGGTGGCGTTGACGCCCGACAGCGGCAGGTTGTTGACCACCGCCACCGCGCGGATTCCGGCAATTCGCTGGACACGCTCCAGAATCTCGCGGTAGTAGGCCATCTGGCGCGGCCTGGTATCGTACTTGCCGGGCGGTCCCAATTGCGACAGCATGCCGACCGGCACGCGCATGGTGAGCACGTGATCGGGGCGAAAGCCGTGGTCTTCCCGCTGCAGGCGCACCAGGCTGCGAATCATCAGGCCCGATCCCACCAGCAGCAGAAAGGCAAATCCGGCTTCGCAGGCGATCAGGATGGAAAACAGCCGCGTAGGGCCCTTCGGTCCCGCGCCCGCGCGGCCGCCGCGGAGTATCCCCTGAATATCCATTCTGCCGGCCGCGAGCGCCGGCGCCGCGCTGCACAGGGCGGCCAGCAGCAAACACAGCGCCGCGTTGAACGCGAGCACGCGGGCATTGATCGCCACGCGCTGCAGGTGAGGCAGCACGATGGGTAGCGCGGTCAACTGATGGGAGAGAAACCGAAGCAGGTACCGGGCAAGGCCAATGCCGGCCATGCTTCCCAGCAACGCCAGCACGAAGCTTTCCGCCAGCAGTTGGCGTACCACCCGCCAGAATCCCGCGCCCAGAGACGCACGGATGGCGATTTCCCTCTGCCGCGAGACGGCGCGGCTCAACAGAAGACTGGCCACGTCCGCGCCGGCGATCGCGAGCACCAGGCCGACGGCGGCCAGTACGAAGACCAGCGTCATTTCGTATTTCCGGTCGGCGGTCTCGCTCCATGGCGATACGTCGATGCGCAGTCCGGCCCGCTCTCTCGGGTCCTCCTGTTCCATTTGCCGGGCGACGATGGCGAGCGCGCCGCGGATCTGCCCCAGCGCGATTCCCGGCTTGGTGCGCGCCACGACCTTGATCCACTTGTTGGACTGGGGTGGGAGGCGGAGAGGAGTCCACAGCTCGATTCTGGAGGAGTCGAATTCGAACTCGCGCGGCATGACGCCGGCGATGGTGAAGGCCTCTTCGGAAATCGTGATGGGGCGGCCAATCACACCGGGATCGGCGTGAAACCGGCGGCGCCAGAGCCGGTCGCCGATCACGGCCACCGGTGCGGCGCCCGGTTCGTCGTCGGAATCGACCAGGGTGCGGCCCAACTGCGCGCGGACCCCCAAGAGCGGAAACAATGCGCCGGACGCGCGGATGGCCGTCACCTGATCGGGCTCGCCCGAGCCGGTCAAAGTGACGATGTCCTGGAGGTAGGGCGCGGTCCCCGCGAACAGATCGCTGCGATCGCGCCAGCGCTCATAGTCCAGGGCCGGGACCCCGGACATCAGGCGCCTGGTGGCGGTTTCGTCGACGCGGATCAGGCGGTCCGCGGTGTCATACGGAAGCGGCCGCAGCAGCACGGCATCGACGATGCTGAAGACCGCCGTGTTCGCGCCAATTCCGAGGGCGAGGATGAGGACGATGCCCGCGGTGAACGCGGGATTCTGGCGCAGCCGGCGCACCGCCCAAAGCAGGTCTCCTGTCATACTAAGGAATTAGTATACTCCGCGCGCCGGCCCTCGTTCACAGGTGGATGATGCCGCGCTGGATCGCCACCGTGGCGGCCTGCGTGCGGTCCTGCACCCCCAGCTTGCTCAGGATGCTCTTCACGTGGTTCTTCACGGTGTGCTCGGCGATGGTGAGCGAGTAGGCGATCTGCTTGTTGGCCAGGCCGCGCACGATCAGCTCCAGCACCTGGATTTCGCGCGCGCTCAGGTCCGGCCGGGGCACCTGCGCGGCCAGGGCCGCCGCCACCGCCGCCGGCAGGTACGTCTGCCCGGCATGGACGGCGCGTATGGCGTTCAGCAGCTCGTCGTGCAGCACGTCCTTGGTGAGATACGCCTGTATGCCCGCGGCCAGCGCGCGGCGGATATCCTCGTCGCCGCCGTAGGTGGTGAGCGCGATCATGCGCGCATTGGGATGTTGCGCGCGGATGGCCGCGGCCGCTTCCACGCCGCCCATGCCGGGCATGCGCATATCCAGCAGGACGACGTCGGGCAGGTGCTGGCGGTACATCTCCACCGCCTGCTGCCCGTTGGCGGCTTCGGCCACCACGGTCATATCGGGCTGCATGTTGACGATCGTGCTCACGCCCACACGCGCCACCAGGTGGTCCTCGGCGACCAGGATGCGGATGGGATCGCTCATGGCAGCGGCACCTTCACTTCCACCTCCGTTCCTTCCCCGGGATGGCTAGCCAGGCGCAGCTCGCCGCCCAGCCGCTCGGCGCGCTCGCGCATGCCGAGCAATCCGAAATGGCCGCCCACCGGGGAAAACGCGCTCCCCTGCTCGAAGCCGCGCCCGTTGTCCAGTATGCGCAGATAGAGCTCCCGCGCCTCGGTGTGCAGTTTGATCCAGATGCGCGTGGCCGCGGCGTGCTTGACCGTGTTGGTCACGGCTTCCTGGGCGATGCGCAGCAGGTGCTGCTCGGCCTCCTCGGGCAGCTTGACGCTTGCGCCCGCGACATCCACGGCCACATCCACGCCCGATCCGGCGGTCCACAGACGCGTGCCGCTCTCGAGCGCCGCAGCCAGGTCCTGCCCATCGAGCGCCGAGGCCCGCAAGTCCATCACCGAGCGGCGCGCCTCGGTGAGGCTGTGGCGCGCCATGCGCCGCGCGATATCGAGAAACTTGCGGGCCGGCGTCTCTTCCTCGGGCATGCACATGGCCACCGCATCGAGCTGCGAGGAGATGCCCACGAAGCCCTGGGCCAGCGTGTCGTGAATCTCGCGCGCCAGGCGGGCGCGTTCCTCCAGCACCAGCGCGAAGCGGTAGCGGATCTGGCGCAGGCGCAGTTGATACACGGCCCAGGCGCCGGCCGCCACGCCCGCCGCGAACAGCAGGCGGAACCACGCCGTTTCATAAAACCGCGGCAGCATCTCGAAGGCGTACGACTGTTCACCGGCGGCGCCCCCCGGCAGTTCGGCCCGCACCGTAAACCGGTAGCGCCCGTGTTTGAGGCTGTTGTAGTTGATCACGCGGCGCGTGCCGGCCCGCACCCAGTCCTTATCCAGGCCGTCCAGGCGGTAGGAATACTGCACCTGCTCGGGGGCGCTGAGATGGATGGCCGTGTAGCGAATCTGCAGGCGCTCGCTCGCGGGTTCGAGGCGCGGCATGCTCGCCAGGTCCACGGGACGCCCGTCGGCGGTCATCTCCACCACTTGCACCGCCGGCGGCTGCTGAGTCTGCTGGCGCGCATGCGGATCGAATACCGCCAGGCCGCGGCTGGTGGTGAACCACAGGCGGCCGTCGGAGGTGCGGTTGCCTCCTCCACTGGGATATCCCGGCGAGCATTGCGCGCTGCGCAGCCCGTCCTCCACGCCGTAATTCACCGGGGCAAGCGACGCCCTGCGCGATGCCGCGAACTCGCGCAACTGCCGTTTGGCGATGCGGCAGATGCCGCGCGTCGTGCTGAGCCATAGCGATTCGCCGTCGTCAGTGATGTTGACGACGTTGTCGCTCAACAGGCCGTCCTGGGCGGTGAACCGCAGAAAGCGCCCGTCGCGCAGGGCGTCCAGGCCGCCCCCGAAAGTCCCGATCCACAGGGTGCCGTCGGGGTCCTGGTAGAGGGAGCGGATCTGGTCGCTCGAAAGGCCGTCGCTCACCGTGTACTGCTTTTGCTCGCCGCCTGCGATGCGCCACAGCCCTTTGCCGTAGGTGCCGGCCCACAGCGTGCCGTCGCGGCCCTCGCTTAAGGTGACCACCGCGCTGTTGAACAGCGGGCCGCCCGGCACCACGGTGTGAAGCGTATGGCCGCGCAGTTCGCTCAAGCCACCCGGCGTGGCCAGCCACAGCCTTCCCGCGGAATCCTGCAAGGCGTCGAAGACCACGCGGCGGGCCAGCGGATCGGGCGGCACGTAAGTGCTGAAGGCGCTGCCATGCATGCGGACCAGCCCCGCGCGGGTACCCATCAGCAGATCGCCCGAAGGGCTCTGGCGGATGGAGAAGACCTCGGTATCGGGCATGCCGTCGCGCGCGGTGAACAGGCGATAGCCGCCCGGGGAGAACAGCATCAGCCCGCTGTCGTGGAACCCCACCCAGATGTTCCCGCCGCGGTCCTGAAACACGGTGTTCGCCTGGTCGCTGGGCAGCCCCTCGGTGGTGCCGTAGACCGTGAAAGCGTCGTCGCGCAGGCGGCTGAGCCCGTTGTTGGCCCCCACCCACAGGTTGCCTTCGCGATCTTCGAACAGGCAGCGCACCAGGTCATGGTCGCCGCCGCTGGTGGAGGAAACGAAGCGGTCGCCCTCCAGGCGCGCGACGCCGGCATTGGTGCCTACCCAGATACTGCCATCGCGGTCTTCCCAGATGGCACGGACGAAGGAATCGGGCAGGCCGTCGCGCGCGCTGTACTTGCGGATTTTGCCGGCGGGTGAGCGCTCGATCAACCCCAGGCTGCCGGCGATCCACAGATTGTCGCGCCGGTCGATCAGCAGGCCGAGGACGATGTTGCCCCCCAGCGTGGCGGCATCCACCACGGGCACGAATTTGCCGCCCGACATCTTCACCACGCTGCTGAAGCCGGCAATCCACAAATCGTGTTGGCGGTCCTCGCGCACCACGCGCACCGAGGTAACGGGCAGCTCGGCGCCGGGCGCGTAGTTGGTGAATCGGCCCCCTTCCAGGCGGCTCAAATATACTCCCGCCACGACCCAAAGCGTGCCCGCGTGATCGATGTACAGCCCGGTGATGGCGTTGTCCGGCAGCCCCTGGCTGGTGGTGTAGGTGCGGAAATGTTTGTCGCGATACTGGGTCAGGCCGTTGGCGGTCCCGATCCACAGGGAGCCGTCGCCCGCCGCGGCCAGCGCCGTTATCGCGTTGGCCGGCAAGTCGCCGTTGGCCTTGCTGAACAGGACGAACTCGTAGCCGTCGAAGCGCGCCAACCCCTCGTCGGTGCCTAGCCAGAGGTATCCGTCGGCGGTCTGGGCGATGGCGCGGATGGTGTCCTGGGGCAGCCCGTCCGCCTGTCCCCACGAGGTTACCGAATACTGCGTGAGGCGCTTGTGCGGGTCGAGGGCCAGGGCGCCGTGCGGAAACAGGCAGGCCACCAGCGCCGCAGCCCAAACCGCTGCCCGGCCATCGCGCGCGACGAGTGGTTTCACGCTCGTATCCAGTATAGTCCGGCGCTAGGGACGCTTCCGCAGCTCTTCCACGTCGCCATGGTCCTTGGCCCGGCCGGTCTGCTCCTTGTTGCGGAGCAACGCCGCCCGGCCGATAAAGTGCGTCGCCGTCCCATCCAGTTCCGCTTCGCTGCGAGTCGCCCAAGCTTCTTCGAAGCTGACCCCGGAGATGGCGGTCAACAGATCGATCCGGTTTGGCTTAACGCCCAACTGGACCACCATTCCGGCTGAGCAGAGATCCGCCGGCTGGATTCCCAGTTTGCCGAAGCCGAATTCCGCGAGCGCGCGCAAGACGCGGTCCGCATTTTCCGGCGTGGGCCGCACCAGGAGATCGAGGTCCGCAGTATAGCGGGGGAAACCGTGAAAGGCGACTGCGAATGCGCCCACCACCAGGTACTCAACTCCGTTCGAGTTCAACAACTCGAGAAACTCGCACCAGTCTTTGTTCAGCGGCATCGGGGTGGCGGCGATCGCGAAGTTCGATCAGGATATTCAGACGCTCCCCGGGGGACATCGCCCGGTCGTCGCGCGCGTCGGCCTCGTCGGCGTCCTGGAAGCTGGCAAATACGCGGACCCTTATCTCCACGCTCGTATTATAGCCCGTGGGATGTGTCTGCCCGCGCTGTCGCGGTTCACGCGTACGTGGTTCTATTTCTTGGTGGCGGAAAGAATCCAGGATGCGCCCAGAGTCTCATGCCGTTTGAAGTGAAGAACCAGCGCCACGCCGCCGCCTAAGACAATGGCGGCGGGAAATGCGTAGCGGATCGCAGGAATGCCGACAAGAAATATCACCGTGCTGAGGACGGCGAAAAGCGCTCCTGCGATGCCTCCGCCACCCGGTATCTTTGATACGTTGATTTGCGGGGTCGAAGTGTCTTCTCTCATACCGCACCCCTCACCCTAAACCTACCACAAATCTGCGCCATCGGTGAGCCTACATGGCCAGCAGCGCTAAGCTCTCAGCGATGGGTGCTCTTCAGCGTCTCCAGGTGTTGAGCCAGTGGTTCGTGATGGTTCTCCAATCGGCCCGATCGGGCGCTCGCTTCAT